>CAZEWB010000522.1:1863-3487 GCA_964515655.1 uncultured Bacteroidales bacterium | reverse complement strand
AAGTACTTTCACCTTCACTGAGAATTTTCTACGAATGACTTTTCCAGCTATTGAGAATGTATATGTCGATGAAACTGGTGGCTCAATAAGTGGTCCAATAAGTGGTCCAATGGGTGGTGCAATAGGTGGTGCAATAGGTGGTGCAATAAGTGGTGCAATAAGTGGTGCAATAGGTGGTGCAATAGGTGGTGCAATGGATGATCTTTCTGACAGGCAGAAAGAAGTACTTCAAATGATATTCTCAGATAAAAAGATCAGTTATCGGCTTATTGCACAAAAGATAGGAATAAATGAATCGGCAGTACTTAAGCTTATAAATGCTCTTAAGAAAAAAGGAATACTAAAAAGAATCGGCGGTACCCGTGGATATTGGAAAATAAAAAAGAGTAACAAACCTAAGTCGAAATGATAGGGCAAGAATTCATATTATGACAGAAAAAATAAACACATCAAAATTCATATACCGTTGTAACGATTGCGGGAAGGAGTATCCATGCAATAAAACCATGTATCTCTGCCCGAAATGTTCTACAAAGAACGTTACAGATTCTCCACCCAAAGGAGTATTGAAAACAGTATATGATTATACCGGGCTGAAAAGGAAAAAACATGATTTTCCGTATTACAGCAATAACGGATTTATCGATCTGCTCCCTTTTAACAGCATTAAGAGCCTTCCTGCACTAAGAGTGGGGAATACACCTTTATATTGCTTTGATAAGATTAACGGAAAGAAACTTAGTTATAAATTATTTCTGAAGGACGATTCACAGAATCCCACTTTTTCATTCAAGGACAGGGCTTCGGCTGTGGTTTCTGCTTATGCGCTCGAAAAAGGTTATAACACTATTGTTGCTGCTTCTACCGGTAATGCAGGTTCTTCGCTTGCAGGAATGTGCGCTGCACAGAATCAGAAAGCAATTGTAATGGTTCCTGAAAAGGCTCCCATCGCAAAGCTTACACAGATATTAATGTACGGAGCAAAAATAGTTCCTGTAAAAGGCACTTATGATGATGCTTTCGACCTGAGTATTAAAGCCACCGAAAAATTCGGCTGGTATAACCGCAATACCGCTTTCAACCCGTTTACGATCGAAGGTAAAAAAACTGTTTCGTACGAATTATTCGAACAGTTGAAAAACAGGATCCCCGACAGGATCTTTGTTCCCGTTGGCGATGGGGTTATTATTTCCGGCGTATACAAAGGTTTTGAAGATCTTCTGGAACTTGGCTTTATTGAAAAGATGCCGGTGATCGTTATGGTGCAGTCGGAGAAAAGCGACAACCTTGCCAGAAATATTAAGTCTGATGTCTTTAAAATTAAACCCAGCACAACTCTTGCAGACTCTATCTCTGTTGACATTCCCAGAAATTTTCACATGGCAAAACAGTTCATATTAAAATATAAAGGAGAATTTATCACAGTAGCGGACAATGAAATTCTTGCAGCATCATCTCTTCTTTCGAAGAATACAGGAATATTTGCCGAACCGGCTGCAGCGACTGCTTTTGCGGGATTGCTGGCGTACGATAAAAAAGGAAAAATGAAGAACAACTCTAAGAATGTCGTACTGCTTACCGGAAGCGGGCTTAAAGATCTTAAGTCAGTTTCCGGTCTGCTTAA
>CAZEWB010000522.1:0-1853 GCA_964515655.1 uncultured Bacteroidales bacterium | reverse complement strand
TCAACATCCGGGTATATCGATCCGGGCATTTTAAGCAGACCGTAAAATGACTTAAGATATTTAAGCCCGCTTCCGGTCTGCTTAAAATGCCCGGATCGATATACCCGGATGTTGACAATCTGAAAAAACTTTTATCATGATCAGATTTACTTTAAACGGAGAAAAGCAGAATTATCAGGATGATCCTGAGAAAACACTGCTAAATTATCTTCGCCTCGACAGGCATATAACCTCATTAAAGGACGGATGCTCCGGTCAGGCCGTATGCGGCGCCTGTACTGTGGAAATAGACGGCAAGGCAAAACTGGCCTGTGCAGTTAAAATGAAGAGTCTTGAAGGTACAGAAGTTCTTACACCCGAAGGTTTTCCCGAGTATGTAAAAGACGTTATTGCAAAAGCATTTGTAAACAAAGGCGCTGCCCAGTGCGGTTTTTGTACTCCGGGATTCATTAGCAGGACGAAGGTTTTGCTTCAGGATAATCCCAATCCCACAATTGAAGAAATTCAGAAAGCAATAAAGCCACATCTGTGTCGCTGTACAGGCTATAAGAAGATCGAAGAAGCGATTCAACTTGCAGGTGAAACTTTAAGGGATAAAAAGAAACTCGAAATAAGAACAACTTCCGGAAAGATCGGAGTTGATCATCCCAAATATGATACATATAATACAGCCCTTGGCAAAAGGAATTTTACAGATGATATCTTTCTTGAAGGAATGTTGTATTCTGCATTTAAATTCAGCGATCACCCAAAAGCAAAGGTCGTTAAGATAGATACTTCCAAAGCAGAGAAGACCGAAGGAGTTGTGAGGGTTTTTACTGCAAAAGATATTCCCGGAGAAAAGATAGTCGGCCTGATTTACAAGGATTGGCATGTGATGATAGATGAAGGTGTCACGACTCATTACATTGGTGACATCATTGCCGGAGTTGTTGCAGACACTGAGGAAAATGCAAGAAAAGCGACTTCACTCATTAAGGTGAAATACGAAGTTTACGAACCTGTAACTGATGTCTACAAAGCAATTGACGGGGCAAGGGTTCATCCCGAAAAGCCAAACCATTTCGACACCTGTCAGTTTACTATCGGAAATACAGAAGAAACTATTAAAAAGTCAAAATATACATCAAGCGGTCATTATGAGACGCAACGTGTTGAGCATGCTTTTCTTGAAAAGGAAGCTGCAGTAGCATGTCCTGATGGCAAGGGTGGACTTGAATTGTTCAGCCAGAGTCAGGGTGTATATGAAGACCGGCGCCAGGTTGCAATGATACTTGGCCTGCCCGAAGAAAAAGTAAGGGTCACACTTATCCCTAATGGTGGTGGATTTGGCGGCAAAGAGGATATGAGTGTTCAGGGACAGGTCTCACTTTTTGCTTTTTTACTGCATAAACCTGTAAAGATCACTCTCACCCGGGAAGAATCAATACGCTTGCATCCCAAGCGCCATCCTGTGTTTATGGATATTGAACTTGCAGCGGATGAAAACGGCAAACTGACCGCATTGAAGCTAAGAGCTGTCGGTGACACCGGCGCGTATGCATCTGTCGGTACGAAAGTCCTTGAAAGAGTAGCCGGCCATGCAGCAGGTGGTTATTTCATTCCTGAAGTTGATGTTGAGGCAAAAACTGTTTATACAAACAATGTCCCCAGTGGTGCAATGCGCGGATTTGGTGCAAACCAGGTCTGTTTCGCCCTCGAAAGCTGCATAGATGATATCTGCAGACAGGCAGGTTTCGACCGCTGGAAATTCAGATATGACAATGCTCTGGTGGACGGATTGCGCACTTCAACAGGACAGAAGGTCGTTGGTGTCGGGATCCGTCCAACAGAACCCAAACACACCCAACACA
>CAZEWB010000521.1:858-3493 GCA_964515655.1 uncultured Bacteroidales bacterium | reverse complement strand
GATGTTTGAAAAATTCCAAAGTGGCATCCGCTGGCAGATCAAAGGGCTGTTTGATTTTCTGGATCAGCCCATGATCGAAGCCCTGCAAAATAAGGATTTCACCCGCTTTGCCGCGTACTATAACGGCCCGGGACAAAAAGAAAAATACGGGAAGATGATGGAGGGGTATTATTTGGAAGTAGGAAGTAGGAAGTAAAAAATAAGAAAAAAGATAAAAGAAAAAAGAGAAGAGTAGAGACGCAGTATTCTGCGTCTGAAGTGGGAAGTAAGAATTAAAGAGCGTTAAGAGTAGGGGTGCCCCGGTCACAGTTAACCCATACGAATCAGGCATGTCATCCAGGAGGGATCTTCTGCTTAATTGGGAAAATAAGTAAGAAGTAGGAAGTAGGAAGTAGGAATTGGAAGAATCAAGAAAAATGAAAAAACGGAGGTCTGAACTATGATTCGTGTGATTAAATGATGGACTTTGATAAGAATATTGCAATCAGAGTATTCATGTAATCATCTCAATCAGAGTTCAGACAATTTTCATCAAAATTCAGACAAGCACAGGGAGACGCGCCATGGGAGTATTTGATTTTATTGGTCAGCTTTTTAAACCGGCCTCGGACCTGGTGGACGAGCTGCACACCAGCGATGAGGAAAAACTGAAACTCAAAACAGAGCTAAAGGAGGTGGAAAACGAATTTGAAGGCAAGGTGCTCGAGTATGAATCGAAATTGATGGAATCCCGGTCGGCGGTGATCCAGGCGGAAGCCAACGGTCAGTCCTGGCTGCAACGCAACTGGCGGCCCATCACAATGATGACCTTTCTGATTCTGATCGTCTGTGACAGTTTTGGCCTGCTGGCTTTCCGGCTATCCGACGAGGCCTGGGTGTTATTGCAAATCGGTCTGGGCGGTTATGTGGTGGGGCGCTCGGCGGAAAAGATTGTCCCATCGTTTGCCAAAGGCAAAGAGCCGGCCAAAGGATGATTGAGTTTCCCCCTTGTCAAAGGGGGACTTTACAAACCAAACCATTCATTAAAGACGGAGGTAATTGTTATGGCTATTCATTTTAGACTCATTCAGCATCGGAATTTACAAGATCCGACGGCGCCGCCGAAGTATTACCCACGCGCCATCGCAAATGAGCAGAAAGATTTAATGGCTCTGGCGCAGACCATTGCCAGAAACACCACAATGGGCGTTGCTGATATCCATGGCGTACTTTTGGCGCTTGAAGAAGAAATCATGGATGCATTAAAAGAAGGATCATCGGTTGAGCTTGGAAGAATATGTGACTTTTATCCATCGCTGACCGGTGAAGGCGTGGAAAACATTGAGGATTTTAATGCGGCTTCACACATTAAGAAAAAAAGTATTCGGATCCGGGCAAAACGAAATTTAGTAAAACAGATGGATCTTGTCCCAGTCAAGCGTGAGAAATAGGTCTGCGACGCTTATAAGAGACGGTCTGTCATGCCGGTGGGACAATTCTCTTATGCAGGTGAGACAATTCTCTTATGCGGGTGGGAGAATTCTGTTATGCTGGTGAGAGAATGCTCCCATGCTGGTGAGAGAGCGCCTGTAACCCGCAACGGAGACCTACCTTAGACATGCATGGGAAACAAAAACCACTCCCGGAGCTGTTTTTAAGGCTTCGGGAGTTTTTATATTTGAACGTTAATGATTCTGAAAAAGACGACCGGGAGCGTGACCAAAATGCGGAAGACAAGAGATAATAATTTACCCATAAACCATTTTGTATGCATACAATCATGTACTTGAAATTTCCAATATTTATGTTTATAATGATAACGTTTTTAGTTTCATCTTTTATTTTTTTGCTTCAATCATTGAAAACACAGACACTCGATGATGGTTCAGACAGAGGACGCGAATGATTTGGATATCATCTCACGCCGGTTTTAAGAATACAAACAACGAATGGTTTAGGGGCCGATTTAAATTGCCCTTACGTTGTCCCGCAAAGGGAGAATTGAATAAAATGGTGTTATTATTGAATATTTGAATAAAGGATAATTAACAAAGACGTCTAATCAATATGCTAGGTGCCCAAGTGTTTTAATTAAAACCGCTAACTGAAGGATTTTGAATGAACAGTGATATAGAATTATTCATCCAGCATTTTTTAAGCGAGCTTGAAGAAGATAATGTTGCAATATTTGCTGGTGCTGGGTTATCATCTTCGGCGGGATATGTTAATTGGAAAGAGTTACTTCGACCATTAGCTGATGAGCTACATTTAAATATAGAATCTGAGCAAGATTTAGTTGGAGTTGCCCAATTTTATTTAAATGAAAATGGTCGTAATCGTATAAGCCAACAATTAATGGATGAAATCGCAACCGCAAAGAATACAACAGAAAACCACAGAATATTGGCACGCCTACCTATTAAAACTTATTGGACAACAAATTATGACAAATTAATTGAAAAGTCCTTAGAAGATGTAGATAAAATAGTAGATGTGAAATATACAAACAACCATCTCGCTTTGACAAAGAAAAAAAGAGATGCAATCTTATACAAGATGCATGGGGATATAGATCATCCTGATTCAGCAGTTTTAACCAAAGATGATTATGAAAAATATGCTATAGAAAAAACAAAACCCAAACACACCCAACACA
>CAZEWB010000521.1:0-848 GCA_964515655.1 uncultured Bacteroidales bacterium | reverse complement strand
GTGTTGGGTGTGTTTGGTTGGTTTGGGATCAGTAAAACTAAATCCGAGAAATAAAAATGTTTTTGAAACTAAATCTCCTTATATCACTGCTCTTTCTGGTGATTTAGTTTCAAAAACATTTTTATTTCTCGGATTTAGTTTTACTGATCCCAACTTAGACTACATCATGAGTCGAGTTAGAGCCTATTTTAAGGAACACCAAAGGCAGCACTACTGCGTTTTTAAAAAGTGTTTAGAATCCGATTATGAGAATACGGAGACTTATGAGAATGCAAAAATAAAACAAGCGTTACTAATTAAGGATCTTTCAAGATTCCACGTAAAAACAATTTTGGTAGAGAAGTATTCAGATATTACAGATATTTTATTCCGAATAGAACGAGCATTTAGAAGACGGACTGTGTTTTTATCTGGTAGCGCACATGATTACGGTAATTTCAATCAAGCCGATGTTGAGTCCTTTTTATGTCAATTAGGTAAAGTTCTGATTGAAAGAAACTGCAAGATATCTTCAGGTATTGGGCTTGGAATTGGCAATGCATTTATTACAGGTGCAATCCAAAGTATTTATGAGAATCATCATGGAAGCGTTAACGACTTTTTAAATATAAAACCATTTCCACAACATATTGAAGACGCAAAAACACGAAATGCGATATGGGAAAAGTATCGTTATGAAATAATTAGTTCTGCTGGAATTGCAATATTTTTTATGGGTAATAAACTATCCAATAATGAAACTATATTAGCTGATGGTGTTAAAAAAGAATTTGAAATAGCTCATAGGTTAGGTCTTGCCATAAACCCAGAACATCCAACAGGAATTATTGCAAGACCTAACCTATGAG
>CAZEWB010000520.1:0-3495 GCA_964515655.1 uncultured Bacteroidales bacterium | reverse complement strand
GAACAGAAATGATACTTGTACATTGTTCGTTGTTTGTTTGACATTGAACATTTTTCTACATTTACCCACACACTTTTATAAAGAACCTTGAATTCCTTTTAAAAACGTAGAAATTAAAAAAAACATGATATGTCATTAGCATACTTCGAACACGGACAGGGGAAGCCACTTGTACTTCTGCACGGGTATCTTGAGCAGAAAGAGATGTGGCAGGAAACAACTGCGCTGGCTCCCGGCGGAATTCGTATGATCTGTCCAGACATGCCCGGACACGGCAAAAGCCCTGCACAAAAAAACCAGACCATAGAAAGCATGGGTAAAGCTGTTGTTGAACTGGCCGACTCGCTTGGAATAGAAAACTTCAGTCTTGCAGGTCACTCAATGGGCGGATACGTAGCTTTAGCAATAGCCGAAAAACACCCAGGCCGGATAGAGAATCTGATATTACTGCATTCCCACCCTTTTGCCGATCCGTCTGAAAAAGTTAAAAACAGGATAAGCGAAATAAAACTTCTTGAAAACGGCAAAAAGGACATGCTTATAAGGATGTCGGTCCCGAATCTTTTTGCAAATGATTTCGCAGCAGAACATCCGGAGATAGTTCAGGACATGGTCAGCAAAGCGCTTACAACACCTGCGGTAGGAATGGCAGCCTGCCTTTTAGCCATGGCAAAAAGACCCGACAGAAACACCGTTCCCGAAAATTCACATTATAATACTATGTTCATCCTGGGTAAAAAAGATAATCTTATTCCATGGCAAAATGTTTTTTCCCGTTATAATCCTAATCACACTCGCTCGCGTTCCGCGAGTGAGTGTACCCCTTGTCACTCGCCAGAGGCGAGCGACTGCGGGTCAATAAAATTCGTTTTACTTGAAAAGGCCGGACACATGGGCATGATAGAGGAAAAAGAACTTTTCTGTAAAAGCCTTTTCGATTTTATTGATTAATAATCTTCAATGCCTCCGGAACGGGTATCTTTTTGTTTCCTGCGAAAGCGATAACAAATGCGTCTTTCAGTCCTTCCTTTACTATTGCATCCTTGATCTTAACAGCTTCGTCGTAATTGGTAAAAGACCCGACCATATAAATCGTGGATCCGCCTTCAACAAACTGGCCAAGCTGATGATTGCGGGCAACTGCAATAAAGCGGTTGACCATATCAACAGGAACCTGCTCCTTATATGCACCAACCTGAACCTTAAAGACAATTGAACCCTTGTCGTACGTTGTGGTGTTTTCATTTACAACAGGCTTTTCGATGTTTGTGGTGGTGGTTTGTTTGGTCGTTGTTTGCTGTCCTCCCTGAGAGATCCGTTTGGCTTCGGTAAGAGAAACTTTCTGTCCTTTATAATATGCCGAAACAAATGCATCGGAAATACCCTTCTGTACTACCTTGTTCTTTTCAGAAATAGCCTGCTCGGGTGTAGTGAATACTCCTGTAGTGTAACGGATAAATCCCTGCGTCTTCTCTTCATATATCGGACTCAGGTTCTTCAACTCCGAAGGAGGTACGGGATACTTATATACTCCGATCTGAACTGTATAGAAAAGATCTTTGTTTTGAGTTACATCGGGATATGAATATGTTTCTGCAGATTGTGTTGTGTTTTTAACCTGATTGGATGAGGCCTGATAACTGGTATTATTATTGTTAAGAGCGCTTGTCTCATTTGATACAAGAGATTTGTATTCATCCTGCGGCTGGCCCGCAGCAAGTTTACGCGCTTCGGAAATACTGATACGTTTACCGTTCATATACGCAACAACAAAGGCATCGCGGAATCCCATATTGCGCGCCTGATCCCGCGCTACAAATGCAGCTTCGGTTGTACGGAAAAGACCAACAAGATAACGTATAAGGTCACTGCCCGTAACAGTTTCGGAATTGATCGGTGTAAGGCCTCCGAAGGCAGTATTCGATACCGGATTACGGAAAGCTCCTATCTGAACTTTAAAAACAAGGCCATCGGGAAGTGCAGGATTGCGGGGAATAGGATTTGAGTTACTGTACGCATTGCCAGAAATCACAGTGAAGATCCGGGTGTCGCCCTGCAGGTTCGTAACATTTGTTTTATTGTTATTATAGTTGTCTGTATTTGTGCTTCGAACGTTATTCTGATCTGAGTTGTCCGAATTGTTGAAAGCATCTTTTATAACATTCGCAATGTTTTCAGAAGTATCTTTTGGATGGACATTATTATTGTTATTCGCGGTTATATTCTGATTACTATTCTCCGTTGTGTTATTATTCGCAGTAACATTCCTGTTGTTATTTTCTGTCTGGTTATTGGCAACTTCTGTTGTATCGTTGTTGGCTGTTACATTCCGGTTGTTGTTCTCTGTAGTGTTATATGTAACATCAGTATTGAACTCTACGAATTTTGTGGTGTCATTTGTGTTCCGGTTATTTTCGTTCTGTAAATTCTCATTTGATGCAAGGAGAGAATCCGGGACAGTTTCTATAGGAGTCACGTCAGTCCTGGTCTTAACCAGATATGTTTCATATTCGGGAGCAACTCTCTGCTTTCTCTTCTCTGCATACTCTTTTATTTCTTCTTCCAGGGGAACGAGTTTTAAATTAAGACCAAAGGCACGTTCAATGTCCTCAATAGCTTTATTCTCTATTTCATTGGCCTGAATAAGATACCCATAAGCTTTTTCAGGACTCTCGGTCCCAAATGATTTGTCACGAAGCATCTTGGCTTTGTTGTATTGCGTATTGGCATCCCTTTCGAGTTGTTTTGCCTGGCGGTCTTCTTCAGAATTGTCATTTAACCTTGTAGGCTTTATATAATCCTTGTACATGTAGAACCGGGTGTCGTTAACCTGCTCGGATATTTCGGTTGCAGAAAAGATACTTGCAAAGTACTTCTTTTCAATTGGCGCTATCTTTTTCAGTGCGGCATTCTTGTCCTTTGGATTTGCGTCGGGATTATTCACTATGGTTTTAAGTGAGTCTATTTCCTTTTTATATCGTTCGGCATCTTCGTTAAGTTTTGATATAACGTCTGCCTTAGCAGTTGCAGCATCAAGGTTTTTAAGATCATCTTCGGTAGGATTTATCTTTGTAACGATCCTGTCTGTCCTGATCTTTACGATCTGATCGGTTGCAACAGGCTGGTCGATCGCTTCGAGCCTTTCAACACGTGTAAGATTTCCGCTTGAAACAAAAAGGACAGGATCCGGTTCCGACATCACTTCAACTGCAAGTTCCTGGCTTGTAAGCGCCTTTTTCTCCATCTCTGTCACCTTTGTGTATAACTCAACCTTCCTGCCCGGATCTTTTTCATTGTTGGCCTCCTTTTTTATCTTCGAAGATTCTTTATAAAAGAATTCCGCTTCTTTCAGGTACTGCTCGGCAATTGCTTTATTCGACTTGTCGCCGCCGTTCTGATTCAGCATTGTCTGCGTCTGGCTACGGTATGCCGTATATTTAAGACTGTCGGCATAGGACATTTTTTCAAACCCAAACACCAAACACACCCAACACA
>CAZEWB010000519.1:0-3501 GCA_964515655.1 uncultured Bacteroidales bacterium | reverse complement strand
TGTGTTGGGTGTGTTTGGGGGGTGGTACTTTCAAATATACCAGGCTCTATACTATACAGCAGACTGTCGCTGCGGACATCCCATATTTTAGGGGTTTTACCTAAACTCATGATATCAGAATCAGTTATGTCATTAAATGTTAAAACCCTGGTTCCATCAGGGTTTATTACAGCCATGTTTCCCCAAAAACTTTTAAAAGGCGTGAGGCTCTGGAAGTCCCATATTACCGAAAGATCTGAGTATCCCTGTGCACTTTCAGTAATCAAAGTTTTTCCATCAGCGCTGAAATCAGCTTTTTTCACCCTTGGCAACTCTGGCGGAAACCGCCACGTTTTTAAATGATAAGACAAACTATCAAATTGTGTTTCCGATGTTACTAGTACACTCTCCCCTCCTATTAAACTACCATCATTTGGATCTTCCATCATTGGATTTTGTATCATTATAGAGTCTCCTCCATAAATACCCCGGAGTGTTTGTAACAATCTGCCGCTTTCAACATCCCAGACATTAGCGAAATCGAACCAAAATGTTGTTACGATGCTTTTACTATCAGGACTGTATTTTGCATCGCCAACAGGCCCGTATATTTTGTGCAGTTCAGCGCCGGTTTTTGAATTAAGGATTTTTGCATTATAATTAGTGTCAATAACAACTACTGTATTATCGTCAGGGCTGAAAATATATCTGGAAACGCTGTCAGACGACAATTCAAAGGAATTACACAGGTTTCCGCTCAAAGCATTCCATGTATTAATAGTCGTTTTTCCAGAAGATGATTTAACAGAGGTATGTATGTTTTTGCCTTTATCGCCATATCTGGCGCTGCCCCATTCCGGACCCTCAAAACCATGCAGGATTTTTCCGTAGTCCAGATCCCATATTTTAACAGCAGAACTATTGTGAAAAGATTTTGTTAATACGTTTTTGCCGTCTGCACTGAAAACTGCTTCAAAAACCGGAGTCGAACTTCCGGATAAATCCAGCCTCAATTCTCCATTTTGCACATCCCATATTTTTACAGAATTGCTATTTTCAGTATAAGTAGTAAGAGCAAAAATATTTTTACCGTTGGGGCTGAAACCGACTTTGGGAACATATACATTTCCGGACCAAAGCCCACTATAATACTTGAAACTTAGAGTACCGAAAGTATTCAGCAACCTCCCACTTGTGGCATCGTATAATCCGGAAAAGTCACTTGTAGCAATAAATATTCTTTTGCCATCCGGGCTGTAACTTGAATACTTAATGTATGGCGACTTTATTGAGAACAACAGATCTCCACTTTCAGCATCAAATATTCTGCATTTAGTTGAATCGTTGTTATCCTGATCATTAGCAAGCGCTATTATGTTTTTACCGTTGGGACTGAAACCAATGCTGTAAATATGTTTATCAATTTCCTTAACATCATTAAGAGTGTCAACGATGGCAGAATCAATATAAGAATGTATTAACCTGCCACTTTTGGCATCATATAATACAGCAACGGCAATCGGTCCCCAAAATTCACCCGAATTATCAGTTTCTGATGCTTTTTTCCATTTCCCGTTTTGGCGATACAAATCATCAACTGATAATATTTTTTTGCCATCAGGACTGAAACATGGCCATGAATATGAATCGTTAGCTTTTGTGTTTGTAAACAATAGATTTCCACTCTCCGCATCCCATACTGTAAAGTCTCCATCTGAAAATGTCAGAATGTTTTTGCCATCAGGACTGAATGAGGCTCCCAATGCTTCAAAACTGCGAATCAAATTACCGCTCTGAATATCCCATATTTTAGCCGTTCCATCCTCTGATGATGATAATATGGTTTTTCCATAAGGACTGAAAACAAAATATTGAACTTCACTAGAATGACTCTTAAGGATATGGAGTAATTTTCCGCTTTGTACATCCCACACATTTATTACTGTATTCTCATCAGTAGGTATCCAGAGGAGGTATTTACCATCAGGACTGTACTTAGCGCTTTTAGTTCCATATTTCCATTCAGATCCATTTACCCAATCAGTTTCATTGGGGCTCTGAAGTAAATTGCCATTATTCGAGTCCCAGATTTTAATTCTGCCAACCTCAGAAATGGTCATAATACATTTACCATCAGGGCTGAAGGTTACAGAATTTACAATATTGAAATCAGTAAATCCTTCTAATGTGAGCATTAGCCTGCCGCTCTCTGCATTCCATATCTTGACTGTTCTGTCGTATGATGCAGTAGCAATCCTTTTTCCATCGGAGCTGTAACTGGCATCCAATACCCGGTCTGAATGACCTATAGGCAATATTAATTCGGTTTTTTGCGCAAATAATGTTGCAGATATTAGCAAAGAAATTATAAAAAAAACTTTTTTCATAATTGATTTTTTATTTTTAAAGTATGACGGAGGAGAAAAAAAATGTTTTCATTTTTTTGGGTCTTTGAACCACTTATTTTGCTCAATTTGCTCGTTAGTGACATGGTTGTACCATTCATACAAAAGTGGTTTCATTGAATGCTCGTTAAATGTTGTTTCAGTATATTGTTTTACAAAATCTGTAGGTATATGAATGCCATAGTACACATGTGGCAAGTAATGTGTATCAATATCATGGATTTCTAATTGGCGATTTACCCTTGCAAAATCAATTATTGAATTTTTATACACATTATAACTATGAGTAACAACACCATATAGACAATCTTGTGTGTAAATAAATCCAGTCCAATATTCATATTCTGAATCCAGAAGACTAATCGCTTTAGCAGAATAATGACATTGGGATTCTATGTGATGATAACCTTTTCTAATAAATATTTCTTGAATTTCTTTTGACGGGACCACTTCTGAAAATGATTTAATTTCCTTAATATTTAAAAATACTTTAGAAACCCAATTATTAAATATTTCTTTATCAATTAACAATAATTCATTATAAAATGGTGTTCCTTCCTTTACAAAAATTGAATGAAAATCGATTTTATCAATTACCATGTTTTTTGTAGTTTTATTTCATATTAGTTTTCAGTTCAACATTTTTTATATGTTGTATCATTATGTAAATGTCTTATATTTTTATTGAACAATTATCTTTCCTCTATATGTTTTTTCTTCACCCTTCAACTCCAAGAAATACACACCAGCATTCAGGTCTTTCCTCTCAATAACTACATCATTACTTGTTACATTTTCAATTTTTCTTATTCCCCTGCCACTGGCATCAGTTAAAAACATTTTAAATGTTTTCCTGTCTGGATTGTAGAATATAATTGTAGTACTTTCTTTAAATGGGTTAGGATATATACTTAAAGCCTCAGATTTATAACCATTACATTCAACAATTCCAACTAGACTACTATTATCTATTCTATTTGACAATGAGTATATCGGTGTTTTAGAATTATTGCATCCACCATCTTTTACAACACCAATCATATAATAGTACACATCATAAACATTCAAATCATTATAAGTATTGAAACTTCCAGAAACTGAATCAAGTATTGTTAAG
>CAZEWB010000518.1:0-3505 GCA_964515655.1 uncultured Bacteroidales bacterium | reverse complement strand
TGTGTTGGGTGTGTTTGGGGGTTTTTGTAGCAAGATTTGAATCGGCCCTTGACCATTTAAGTGTCCATGTTTTACCGCAATCAAGTGATGCGTATAAGTATACTTTGTCGTAAGCAGTATCGGCAGGAGAAACTATAGTGGCAGCAATGAATTTTCCTGCGTAAGCATAACTGAACTTCAGGCGGAGTAAATGGCCGGTTGTAAGTGTTGTCAGGTCGTAACCGGGAGTTACGATCGCATCGGAGCTGTTGGCGGCATTTCCCGTGAAATTGTTTAAGAAGAGGCATCTTGATCCTTCGAAAGCCTCGGGTGTATGCCATTCCCATGAGTTGCCGTTTTCATTGAAATACTGCCAGTCGCCAACAAGACCGTATTCGAATCCTTCGTATATCGGGGCCTGCTGGATGGCCTGAGCGCTGTAAACATATATATATGTATCCTTGGTAACAGAATTGGCGCCCTGACTGTTGGTAACTGTTAAGGTAACTGGATAAACGCCCGGAGTGGAATACATAATATTTTGCGGATTCTGAATTACTGAAGTCGCAGGCGTGCCACCGTCAAATGTCCACAGCCATTCTGTTGCTGCTCCATTGTACGAGAAGTCGGTAAAATTAATGGAAGTTCCGGCACAAATAGTTTTGCTGCTGGCTTTGAAGTCGGGAATCGGTGCGCATTGAGGCGGGGCAGTATCAAGTACTCCGGTTGCTGTAAGGTTTTCAATTGACCAGAGATTGCGCCTGTCGGCAAGCAAAGCAGCATCTACTCTTGCTTTCTGACCGACTGTGAAAATATTGCAGCAGTATCCGAACTGGTAATCCATGTAATTTTCCACCATATCCGGTTCGTCGTTGGTCTCGTTGCATGTATTACGGCTGCCGGGAACAATACAGGAAAGTGATGTGTTTTGTGAAGCGACATCAACAGGAGGTGTATCGCTGACTTCATCGCCGTTGGGAGCGAGTATAGTGGGGCAACCGCTTGACTGTGCTATAAGGCCGAACATGAGATTCTGGAAAGGGTGATAAAGATTGAAGTAGTGACCGGCTTCGTGTGTAAAAGTCCTGTTCAATGCATTAACCGGCATACCTCCCATATTTTCAGCTGTACCGATAGAGCCGATGCAATCGTGACGGATAAGGACACCGTCCATGTCAGCATCACCACCGGTAAGTACCTGCGAAAGCAAGTTGCTGGGCGGGAACGGCGACATACCGCCTATAAAAGCGCCGTCGGGCAGTACCATGCCTTCGGGATAAATAAATTTTACAACAAAGATATTCATATACTTATCTGTCGGCCAGTGGTATGTTTTCATCGTTGAGAAGTATGCGAAGTTAGTTCCCGGATCGTAATGACGGACAATACCGTTTGTGCAGTTACCCGCAGAGTCTTTAGTCGCCAGACGGAATTCAATCTGATAATCAGCTGCCCTTGATTTGAAAAGGGGAAAAGTCTGGGATGTGTCAGCATTCTGTAAGTTGTAATCAATATTTATCCGGGCAACTGCGTCCAGTATCTGCGCATCGCTTATATTTTCAACACCATATTTATGAATTATATGAAAAACAACCGGAAGCACGCGCTTGCCATTAATAAGGGTGTCGGTCTTAAGGTGCTCATTATCCATGCCTTCAATATAAAACTTTAGCCCTTTTTCGTAATCAATATATTCGTCAATGACTGATGGATTTTCAGCTATCTTTTTCTGAAGGATGTCTACGTCGGCATTATAAATGCTTATTTCCTGAGCCTGAGTTCCGGAAACACCTAAAAACATTAATGCTGCAAAAAGTAAAATTGAATATTTCATATTGCAATTATTTTTGTTTGGGTAAAGTTATGACTTTTTTGAATTATGTGAAAATTTATTCTGAAAATAGGAATTTTATATATTAAATCCATTTGATTTCTTAAAGTGTGGGAAGCACGAAGTCAGAAGCACGAAGTCGCGTAGGTTGCGGATTGTGAGTGGGGATTTATACTTCAAACGGGATAAAACGGTACATTTAAAAGTCGGCAATCTTCAGTCGGCAATTGGCAATTATGCTGACTGTTGACTGGCAACTGCCGACTAATGAAAAATGTAAGAATTCATCCCGTTTGCAGTATATAAATCCCATGCACTGGACTCACGCCCCCCCTCAACTTCGCGCTTCGTTCTTCTGACTTCCCACACTTTAAATAACATTGTAGATTATTTTATGAATGTCCCGTATAGAAATTCGTCTTCTTTCCTTCAAAAAAGTCTTTTGGCTTAAAACAGTTCTGTATGAAGGGCTCATTCATTCCGGCTCTGAATATTTCCGGGTTAGCGGTTGACCGTATAATTAAAGTAGAGTCATTTAACTGAGAACCTGTAATAGTAACTGCGGACCGGTTAGCAGATTCGACCTGCAGGGAATAAACAGCCTCTCCCCCATTAATGGCCACGTTTTCGAACTGGTTCAGGGCCTGGAATGAGAAATTGCTAAGGTATTGCTGAACTGCAGCCGAATCTGCAACAGCATCATTTATTCTCCACTCCAGACTGTCTTTTGCAAGAACATATTCGCTGCCGGGCATTTTAACAGTTACCCGTTTTATCTGCGAAGTTTCGCATCGAAGGATCGTGTGTTCGCGCCAGTTATCAGCAGGCATATTGACCATCATACCGATAAAGCTCATTGCTGCGTAAATTGTTTTATTGTCGTCGAGACAGAAATACGTAATACCGTCAACGTTGCGCTGGCCGCCGTACATTCCGTTCCCTGTCCTTGGCAGAAAAGAGACCTTTCCGATATGCAGGTGAGCGATATTCTTCTTTTCTTTATCGCGGATGATTATCTGCGATTCCAGTGAATCTGTCAGCTGGTATTGTTCAAGGTCTTTTTCGGAGTCGGATGCAAGACGGTCGATCTTAAAATTCTTAAGTTCATTCAGCATATTTGCTATTGCATTGGGAGAGGCGACTGTAACAAGTGAGCCTGAACGAAGTTTCCAGTTGCTGCCAGTATTTTCGAAGCAAACAGAATCCCCGCCCGCTGGAATAAGGATCACTTCTGCAACAGATGCACTGTCGATCTTAAGGATGTCCGGGTCGAATGTTTTCTGGCTCGACTTGAAAGATATCTCACTCAGAACATAAGCAACGACAAGCAGAACAAGAATGCTTATCAGAATAACATATTTCTTATTCATAACGTTCCTCCATTCTTCTGTTGCGGATGATCCTCATCCTGTAAAAACGGTAAATTCCGAACATGACAATAAGTAATATTGGTAAAAGGAAGTTGAGCCACTTAAGAGTTGCCCTTGTTGAGTCATCGAGTTCATCCAGCGGGCGGGTTGCCACGCCGCGTGTGCGCAGGTCAACCAGTCCCGTTTCGTCCGACAGCCAGTCGATGGCATTTACCATAAGGCTGATATTGTCCTGCATAAGTTGCTGGGCCTGTTCGCGGGGACCGTTTATAGCAAAGTCGCCATCCCCGGCAACGAACATAAAAGGTGTCCATCCTGCGCTGTC
>CAZEWB010000517.1:0-3507 GCA_964515655.1 uncultured Bacteroidales bacterium | reverse complement strand
TGTGTTGGGTGTGTTTGGGGGTGTTGGTCTGACCAGTAATATAATTACAAACACAGCGCCGAATGTTGATCAGGTAATTTCCATTTCAAACGATACTATTTATTTAAGTAACGGCGGTAGCGCATACCTCGGAACGTATTCTGACACTCTCTGGAAAAAGTCAGGGAACCATATATATAATTCCAATTCAGGCAATGTCGGAATAGGGACGAACACCCCTGTCGGGAAACTTGTGGTTAAACAAGATTCAACAGCTAATGACACGCTTCCTTTGTTTGAAGTAAAAGACAAAAACGGTCAGACCGTATTTGTAGTTTATCCTGATAGTTCTCATTTTTTTCTAAGGGATGATTCATCAAAAACGAACAAGGGTGCATTTGCAGTAAGCGGAAGAAATACTGTAAAAAGTAATGATAAGGAATTGTTTTCGGTAAACTCTGACAGTGTTAAGGTATCAAAAAGCCTTTACATACCGCGTTTGACAACTATCGAGAGGGATAATCTTGGTTTTACACCAAGCGAAGCGCTTATTATATTCAATACAACTGACAAGTGTATGCAAATTTATGAAAATAATGTATGGAGCAATATCTGGTGTTTCAATTGCGCTCCGGCTTTTATCATACAACCTATTGCTCAAATCATTTGCAGCGAAACAAATGCAAATTTCTTTGTTTCTTTAACCGGAACAAACTTATCTTACCAATGGCAGCAAAGCATAAACGGAGGTTCTACATGGAATAATATTTCAAATGGCGGTACAAACCCGGCATATTCCGGAGCAACATCATGGAGTTTGTCGCTGGCAAATGTGCCTGTTGGCTTTAATGGTTATAAATATCGTTGTAATGTTTCGGCTGCATGCCCTCCGGGAGTTACCTCAAATGTTGTTACTTTAAATGTAGGTTCATCATCACCAATAATTACAACACATCCTTCTAACCAGTTTTTGTCAATGGGATATACTGCAAGTTTTAATGTATACTCTCCTGGTTATGGAGTCACTTACCAATGGCAACAAAGCCCCGATGGAACAACATGGAGTGATATTACCATTGCTGGCTCATCACCTGTTTTTGGTGGTTTTACAGCATATACTTTAACTTTATCAAATGTTCCACCAACATATAATAATTATAAATTTCGATGTATTGCAGGGAATACATGCGGAGCAAGTGCAACCTCAAATACAGCCACATTAACCATATTAATTCCGACTGTTACAACTACAGTAGTTTCCAATATTCAATCCACACAAGCTATAAGTGAAGGCGGCGTTACAAGCAACGGAGGAGCAGCAATAACAGCCTATGGTGTTTGCTGGAACACTTCTGGCAATCCTGTTGTTACAGACAGCCATACTATTGATGGTACAGGACTAGTAGGACCATTTCAAAGTACAATAACCGGTTTAACACTTGGCACAACTTACTATGTAAGAGCTTATGCAACAAATGATATTGGTACAGGTTATGGTAATGAAATTAGTTTTACCACCGTACTTGGAATTGGTGAAAATTATCAAGGTGGCATAATTGCTTATATTTTACAACCCGGAGACCCCGGATACGTAGCAGGACAAACACATGGGTTAATAGCTGCCCCTAGCGACCAAAGCGCAGGAATATTTTGGCATGCAACTAGTGATGGAGTGACGGGCGCAACAGGAACTGCTATAGGAACAGGTGATGCAAATACAAATGCAATAATAGCATTATATGGCACAGAATCTAATGCAGCAAGAATTTGTTATGATTTAGTATTGGGTGGCTATAGCGACTGGTATTTGCCAAGCAAAGATGAATTGAACAAGCTTTACATAAATAAAGTTGCAATTGGCGGTTTTGCTTTTAACACCTATTGGAGTTCCAGCGAGTACAATGTCAGCGGCACGTGGTTACAGGACTTCAGCAATGGCTTTCAGAGCTACAACAGTAAGATCTTCTCAATCTACGTGCGTGCAGTTCGGGCTTATTAGATAAATACTGCATACTTTTTCAATCAAACTGCATAGAAAACAGATTTGAAATTCCTGTTTTCCGTCAGACAATTAATGATTAGAAATTCTGAATTCTGCCTCCTGCAATCTGAATTCTACAATATTATTTTGATAATCCCTTTATTTTATCTAATTTTGCACCCTTATTTTTTGTAGCATTTATGATCAAGATCACTTTACCCGATGGTTCTGTGCGTGAGTACCCCGAAGGAGTCACGGGCTTAGATATTGCTAAGAGCATCAGTAATTCGCTTGCCAAGGAAGTCCTGTCCGTTACTGTAAATGGCGAAGTTTGGGATCTTATGCGTCCTATAAACGGTGATTCATCTATTAAACTGCACAAGTTCGACAGTGAGGATGGCAAACATGCATTCTGGCACAGTTCTGCCCACCTTATGGCAGAAGCAATTCAGCAATTATATCCCGGAACGAAATTCGGAATAGGTCCTGCAATTGAAAGTGGCTTTTATTATGATGTTGATCCTCCCGAAGGTGTTGTAATTACCGAAGAAGACCTCGTTAAGATCGAGGATAAAATGAAGGAACTTGTTAAAACCAATTGCAAATATCTCCGTACAGATATTTCCAAATCTGCAGCTCTTGACCTTTTCGGGAATCGTAATGAGATTTATAAGACTGAGTTGATAAGCGAACTCGAAGATGGTTCCATTACATTATACAAACAGGGTGAATTCACTGATCTGTGCCGTGGTCCCCATCTTCCCGATACCGCACCTATTAAAGCAATAAAACTTCTCAGTCTTGCCGGGGCATACTGGAGAGGTGATGAAAAAAGAAAACAATTAACCCGGATATACGGTATTACTTTCCCAAAACAGTCGTTACTTGATGAATATCTTGTAATGCTCGAGGAAGCGAAAAAGCGTGATCACAGGCGTCTTGGAAAAGAACTTGAATTATTTACTTTTTCACAGCAGGTAGGTGCAGGTCTTCCTTTATGGCTTCCCAAAGGAGCTATGCTCCGCGAACGTCTTGAGAATTTTCTTAAGAAAGTTCAGAAAAAATACGGATACGAACAGGTTATCACTCCGCATATCGGAGGCAAATCACTTTATGTCACCAGCGGACATTACGAAAAATACGGCAAGGACAGTTTTCAGCCTATTCACACTCCGCAGGAAGGCGAGGAATTCCTCTTAAAACCCATGAACTGCCCCCATCACTGCGAGATCTACAAATTCAAACCACGCTCATACAAGGATCTGCCCATTCGTCTTGCTGAATTCGGCACGGTGTATCGTTATGAGCAGAGTGGGGAACTTCACGGGCTTACCCGCGTAAGAGGCTTTACACAGGATGATGCACATATATTCTGCCGTCCCGATCAGCTTAAGGATGAATTCAAAAAGGTAATTGACATTGTCCTTTACATTTTCAAAACATTGAAATTCGACGATTATACTATACAGATATCTCTGAAAGATCCCGGAAACAAACAAAAATACATCGGTTCCGAAGAAAACTGGCAGAAGGCCGAGCAGGCTATC
>CAZEWB010000516.1:0-3518 GCA_964515655.1 uncultured Bacteroidales bacterium | reverse complement strand
GGGTGTGTTTGGTTGTTTGTTGTACCGACACATTTATGTTGTCGGAACCTATACAGCCATTATTGTCAGTAATTGTTACAGTATAAGTTCCTGCAGGTACTGCTGAAAGTGTCTGGAGTGTGCTTCCGTTCGACCAATAATAATCGTATGGTTCTGAGCCTCCGATAATATCAATTGCAATCAATCCGTCGTTTGCACTGTAACATGAAACGTTGCCCAGACTGTCATCGACGGTCATAATTGGTGGCTGGCCAACTATTGTACTTTGCACAGCGGTACAACTGTGACTATCTGTTACTGTTACCGAATAGGCCCCACCCGGCAAACCGGAATATGTTGCAGTTCCGTTTCCTGTGTAGCCGGTTGGCGACCAGTCATAAAGGAAAGGAGATGTACCACCAACAGGAGTTGCTGAAGCAGTCCCGTTAGAATCACCATAGCACTGAACACAGCCAGGAGTGCAGGTTACAGTTAACACACCCGGCTGGATAACAGTAGCGGTATAAGTCGCCGTACAACTGTTATTGTCGGTAACAGTGATCGTATAGTCACCATTTGCAAGATTGTAAACGCTCGTTGAATGATTTGCTGTATCATGCGACCAGGCAAAAGCATAAGGCGGCGAGCCATCTGTAACAGATGCTGTCATACTGCCGTCAAGTTCACCGAAGCAGGAAATATCAGTTACATTGGCCGTAAGAACTATCTGCGGATAAGTTGAAACTGTAACAGTACCGGTCATTGTTTCTGAGCATCCTGCAAGAGCATCTACCGCTTCAACAGTATAAGTTCCGCCTTGTGTTGCATTAAAAACAAGGGCGGAGCCTGTGCCGGGCATCTGCCCTACAGTGTTGCCGGAAAGGATAAGATTGTAATTCACTCCTGTTTCCGAACCACTAAGTGTAATCGGAGCGCCGGCGCCTCCCGGGCAGAACTGACCGCCTCCTGTAATAGTGAAAACAGAAGGGAGGTTTCTTACCTGAACACTAACAGAGTCAACTGCCGTACACAGGAGGTCGTTTGTAACCGTTACATAATACCATGTATCAACCAACGGGTAAGCCCCGGGATTGTATATGTTTGATGCTGTAAGGGTTCCCGAAGGACTCCAAATGAAGCTATTTCCACCGGAGGCAGTAAGTTGTACAGTGTCGCCATAGCAGACACCGGTATTTGTACCGGCTTCAGCAGTAGGAGTGGGATTTACAACAACATCAACAGTAGCAGTTGCGGTACATCCACCGGCATCTCCTACAGCGACAGTATATGTTCCGCTCATGGCAGCTGTAGAGTTTACAATAGTCGGATACTGGCTTATGGAAGAATAGCTAAGTGGTCCGGACCATACATATGTTACACCGCCGGTTGAACTTAATTCAATCGTTTCGCCTGCACAATAGGGGCCGGTACTTGAAGCCGTGGCATTCGGGGGAGAACCGACAGAAACAGTTGTCTGCGCAGATGCCGTACAGGAGTTTGCGCCCGTAACCACAACTGTATATACGCCACTCATCGAAGGCGTACAGCTGGAAATAGTTGGACTCGGCGAAGTTGAACTGAAACCGCCGGGACCGTTCCAAACGTATGTGCCTCCTCCCGTCGCGTTAAGTTGTATAGTATTACCGGTACAGTATGGGCCCATATTATTAGCTGTAACAATCGGCGCCTGGTTGACATTAACAACAACCTGATCAGTTGCAGTGCAACCATTACCATCAGTCACAGTTACAGTATATGTTGTGCTTGTAGTTGGATTTGCAATGGGGTTGTATATCCCTGCATTTGTAAGAGAACCTGATGGCGACCACGCGTAAGTACCACCACCTGTAGCATTCAGCTGTGTCTGCAATCCTTCACATATTGTTGCATCGCTGCCGGCATATGCTGTAGGATTGGGAACCATTGTGAGTGTTATTGAACTTGTTGCGGTCATAGCGCTTGCATCTGTCACAGTGACAGTATATGTTGCCGTAGCAGTAACAGTAACCTGAGGATTTGCAAGTGTGGAAGTGAAACCGGCAGGACTGGACGACCATGCATAAGTGTGTGGAGTTGTTCCGCCAGTTGAAGTAGGTGTTGCCCCCAGAGTAAAGGTTGCACCCTGGCAAACATTAGTTGATGTTCCGGCGTTAGCAGTAAGTGGTTGAACCTCGCAGGCGACAACAACCGAAGGTGTAGCATTAAACGCCATTGTACCGATATTTGACCCTGATGTTGGGCCATAATTTGTTGGTGTCACAGATTCGGAATGCGGAGCAAAGGTTGTATAGTTGGTCGCCTGAGTAAACTCATTGCAACCAGAATATCCGGTTGGACCAGTTTTTATTATAATAAAATTCTGACCTACACCAATAATAGATTGGTTAAATCCACCTAACAAAAAGCCATTATCTGAACAAACTTGTCCTGCTGATAATAACATGTTTGCACAAGGAGATGCTTCACCATACGCCCATGTTTGTATCCAACTGCTTCCGTCATTGGTGACTTTAGTAGCAAAGAACACAGAAGATGGAACCATAAGTGGAGGTACTAATGCAAAGGTAAACCCATAAACATAATAATAGTTTCCGCTTTCATATACTTTATTTCCCAAATCCCCAAGTGCAACACCTATTGCATTACCCCATTGAATATCACCGGTAGTATTAGATACTTTCCAGATAAAAGCATCTCCTCCGCTTGATGTATTGGAAGTAGTACCAGATACTATCAGGTTGCCATCCGTAGTTTTTTTAACATCAAGTGCTTCTTCGCTATCAACATCTTCGCCGCGTGTGCCGCTCCACTGCAATGTACCGGAAACATTGGTCTTCAGCATAATTACATCCGTCGTTGTATCAGCACCGAAAACCTGCTCCGAAGACCCTACAACCACATAGCCATCACTTGTTTCCTCGCAAGCTGAAACGGTAAATGCGATCCCATGAAAATGTTCCGTTTGATGTTGTCTCAAGCATATAAACGTCTGTAGTGTCTTTTAGGTCATTGCTGTTTGTACATCCTGCGGCAAGATACCCTCCATCACTGGTTTGTTTTACACAATTTATTGTTGTTCCGTCACCACCCCCGTATGTTTTTGACCAGGAGATAGCCCCGGCAGTAGTAAGTTTCATCAAAAAGGCATCGCCGTTTATTGTACCTGATACAATATATGTCTGGTCAGGATTCTGTGATATATAGTTCATCATACACATTGCAGTCGGGTCCTCAGTTTGGAAAGGAGGCGGTATTAATTCCTTACCATAACGCTTGGCCCATGTCACATCACCCTGCGCATCGGTTTTAATTATGTACATCTTTATAACAGGAATATTAAACTCCCAACCAGCCATAATAAAGCCTCCATCTGCTGTCTGCGTCGCACATTGCAACATATTTTGAAACATGGAGGAACTATTAAACTTATAAATTTTCTGAAACTGTGCCTGTCCGAAAAGGCTTGTACATAAAGAAACTATTAGCACTAAAACGATTAAGTGTTTCATATGTTTTTTTTGTAAATATAAAGTAAATTT
>CAZEWB010000515.1:1573-3541 GCA_964515655.1 uncultured Bacteroidales bacterium | reverse complement strand
AATACCTCTGAACGGGATAAAACCTGGGTTGTATTATTATTCTGTAAAGAATAAATTCAGGGTAATATCTTCCGGGAAACTGGAAGTTCATTAAGTTAAACGGAATAACTCCAAATTCTAAAAACCAATTTCCAAACAAATACAAAATTCTAAAATTCAATTTGTTTGTTTTTTGAAATTTTGGATTTGTGATTTATTTGTGATTTGGAAATTGATATTTGGAATTTAATTCCGATGCCGGATTTATTTCCTTCTGTAATTCTTCTGCTTCCTGTACTTTGGCTTTTTCGCGCTATCCTTTGGCCCTGGCATTGGAGTTTCGCCGAGTTCAGCAGGTACAACTAACTTGATTACTTTATAACCCAGCAGACCTTCGATCCGTGAAAACAGTTTTAATTCTTTTTCTGTTATAAGTGTTACCGACTGCCCGTCTGCTTCGGCGCGGGCTGTACGTCCTATGCGGTGAATATAATCTTCTCCGTCGTGCGGTACGTCAAAGTTAATTACCATATCAATATCGTCGATGTCAATTCCCCTTGAAAGTATATCTGTTGCCACCAAAACATAAATTTGTTTACTCTTAAAGCGGATCAATGTGTCCTCGCGTGTTTTCTGATCAAGGTCGGAATGGATCTCTGCGACTGATATTCCGGATTTCTTTAACTCACGGGCCAGATCTTTTGTACTTTGTTTTGTCGAGCAGAAAACAAGTACGCTCTTCAGTTCCTTCTCTTTTAAAATGTATTTTATAAGTTTGTTCTTCTGAAAATTGTCGACAATATATGCCTGCTGTATTATCTTTTCAATAGGTTTCGAGACACCAAGATTTATTTCAACAGGTTTAAAAAGTGTCTTACGTGCCAGCGCCCTCATGTCATG
Source organism: uncultured Bacteroidales bacterium (assembly GCA_964515655.1). Classification (GTDB taxonomy): domain Bacteria; phylum Bacteroidota; class Bacteroidia; order Bacteroidales; family GWA2-32-17. The sequence continues at coordinate 2,662 of CAZEWB010000515.1, read as the reverse complement.
CGGCATTGTGGCTGAGAACATAAGTGTCTGACGTTTCTTTGGCATGTATGAAAGTATCTTCATTATATCATCGTAAAAGCCCATGTCTAACATACGGTCTGCCTCGTCGAGGATAAGGAATTTCATATCCGACAGGTCCACACTTCCCATATTCAGATGTGAGATGAACCTCCCGGGAGTACAGATAACGATATCTACACCTTCTTTAAGCGACATTTGTTCCCTGCCATAAACATTGCCGTCAGTCCCACCATATATGGGAACAGAAACCACAGGAGTAAAATATGACAGTCCCTGGCATAAATGATCGATCTGAACGGCCAGCTCTCGTGTAGGTACAATTACTACTGCTATAATCCCGTGTTTATGCGGTATCTCGATAATTCTTTGAATTACGGGTAATAAGAATGCTGCTGTTTTTCCGGTGCCTGTCTGAGCAGAACCGATGAGGTCCTTCCCCTGCAGGATAACAGGAATGGCTTGTTCCTGAATGGGCGTGGGGATCTTGTATCCGACTGCTTCCAGTCCGTCTACTAGTTTCGGATCGAAATTATAAATATTAAAACTCATTAATGAAACTGAATGTTAAAAGAACAAAGTTAGTATTTTGAATTTATAATGAGAATTGCTGACTAAATGGATATTATTGTTACGCTTCTCCGGCGCAGACCTCAAGGCTCGCCTTCGCATTTGCCATCGGAGAACCTTGAGGTCGCAAGAGCGCGCGATAAAAAACACCACGTCTTTGCGAGGGAGCAACACGAATAATGAGATGCTGAGGACGTCAATAGCGACCGAAGCAATCGTTGTGTGTATGCATGTGCGCAGAGCCGCAGGCAAAGGGATAGTGTGATGTGTTTTTCCTGAGACAAAAAAACTGCCGCACTTCGACACGGCCACTATACAAAAAGTAAAGTTTGAACAAAGACACCGGCCGGCTCAGTGTGACTGTTTTTTGTTGTGTGCGCACCAATCCCCCCACCCGTCATGCTGAACTTGTTTCAGCATCTCTCCTGCACTTGCCCTTTCGTGTGTTGTGCTTGATGAGATTCCGGAACATATCCGGAATGACGTGATGGGGGCGGGGGA
>CAZEWB010000515.1:0-1563 GCA_964515655.1 uncultured Bacteroidales bacterium | reverse complement strand
TGTGTTGGGTGTGTTTGGGTGTGGTGGTTCAGTTTGTTGTAGGTGTTTCCCTCTTTCCCTCGCAGACCTCAAGGTTCGCCTTCGCACAGGCTATCGGAGAACCTTGAGGTCGCCTTTGCGCGCCGGGCAATGACGGGGCGATTTGCGAAGGATGGCGGGAGGAAATCACCCCGCCAATAGCGTAGGCTTTACTTAAAATACTTCATAAAATTCTCCTTGTAATTCGCGGAGATGTCTATTTCTGTATTGTTGTTAAGTACCACGTAGCCGCCAAGTCCCTTGTGGTATGACTTTACACAGTTTATATTTATTATATGTGATTTATGTACCCGTACAAAAGGATAAGGAAGTATTTCGGCGTAATGTTTAAGGAAGCGGCAGGCCATCTTTTTTGTTCCGTCCATAAGGTAAATATCGGTGAAATTGCCGTTACCCTGAAGCCTTCTTATCTCTTCCATTTTTATTACTTCAAAACCTTCCAGAGTAGGAAGTATCACCTGGCGTTTTTCGGGATGCTCTTCGCGGAAATTCTCAACTACAACTTTGTTGCGGTCGAATATCTCCCTGTTAATTATGTGTTGCTGCACCTTGTTCACAGCTATTATCAGTTCTTCTATGCTGACAGGTTTCAGCAGGTAATATGCGGCGCTCTGGTTAAGGGCCTTAAGTGAATATTCTGAGAAAGCGGTAACAAAAATTGTTTCGAAATAAAGGTCCTTGCAGGCATCAAGAATGTCGAAGGCATTCCCGAAAGGAAGTTCAACGTCAAGGAAAACAAGCTGGGGGTTTGAGTCGTGCAAAACCTGTACAGCCTGCTTTGCGTCACGCGCTTCGGCAACGACCTCGATCTGCGGACAATATTTTAAAAGGTAAGATGACAGTGCTTCCTTTGCAGATAATTCGTCTTCTATTATTACGCTTCTGATACTCATATTTGCACAAAATTAAAAAAAGAAGGGGTCATGCTGAGCCCGCCTGCTTGATTCCTTTGGTAAAAATAAAAGTAAATGGCGGAAAGTCGAAGCATGTGCGTGGGGAAAAGGGCAAGATCCTTCGACACGCCTGCATTTATTTTATTGTATACTGAGTACATATGCTGCAGGCGGCTCAGGATGACAGTGAGTTGTGTTTTGAAATAAGTTTTAAATAATGTCATAGTTAAATTTACCATTCAATTTTTACAATTACTCCGCTTTCAGGGACTGTTTTATCAGTGATTTCAAAACGGATATCCTTTTTATAAATTTCGTTAAGCAGTCTTATTCTTTCCTTCACATTCTTAAGCCCGCGTGATTCATGCATCTTCTGGTTCTGTGTTTTTATCTTGCCGCTTTCTTCCATACCTATACCGTTGTCATCAATTGTAACAGACATTTTTCCATTTTCCTTAATGAACTTCAGTTTAAGCAATCCTTTTGAATCCTTGTAACGTAACCCGTGCCATATTGCATTTTCGAGATTTGGCTGAATGACCATGTTCGGTATCATTACAGAGTCGGAGTCTACGCTGGCATCAACCTCAATGCTGTATTCGAATTTATCGGCAAAACGTAACTTTTCGAG
>CAZEWB010000514.1:0-3554 GCA_964515655.1 uncultured Bacteroidales bacterium | reverse complement strand
TTTTTTCTCCGGACCTATCATCTCGAAAAGTTTGCAGAAATTCTGTACTAGATGAGAGGTCCGGAGAAAAAATGAGAGGTCATAAATAGCCTCTTTTGCGAGCAATTCCAGCCCTTGGGGATCAACCTTAAGGATCTTTCTTCCTCCTGCTTCAATAACCTTTACATAATCTTTTGTAAGTAGCCTGTATTTTGTTGTATCCTTTTCGATCTGGAAAGGTTTCTCGTAAATAAAATCTGCCATAATATTTTGTTTTTGGTTTATGAAACCGAAATTATAGAAATTAGAAAGACAGTGATATGTTTAAAAACAGTAATCAACATGACTTTAATTAGTTTAATGAACGACTCCGCCGAAGAGAAGCGGAGTATCAAAAAACCGAAGGGCAATGTCATTAAGTTAAGGATATTTGTTTACATGAGATCCTTCGCCTCATCAATAACTCCTTTGCAACATAAATGTTACCAACCGACTGGGCTTTGTATTAATTTTTAACGCGGGTTTCAGCACGGTGCGCTTGCTGAACCCCGCTATTCTGATTGTCATTCAGAATCCCGACGATTTAGTCGGGATGAAGAATCTAATGTATAATGTGGTAAATAATAGGGCATATCTTATTGGCATTACCCGAAGAGGTGATATAAAGAAAAGGAAGTTTAACGAACAACGATCTTTCCCACTTCTACTCCAGTTTTGCTAATCACCTTAACTATGTATACACCTTTGGAAAGGTCATTAAGGTTTACATAAGTTTTTGCAGAGATTATCGGTTTTGAGAATACCCTGTAACCATTGAGATCGTATATACACATCGTTGTATCATTATCCAGAATCTGTTCAACAACTTCAATACAGACTTCTCCGGAAGATGGATTGGGGTATATATTAAGCAACTTTAATCCGGGATTTTCACGAATTTGCACAGGATAGTTTGTCAGCAGATGGTCGCTTACTGTATGTACTGTCTGATTTGTGATAACGGGTGCATTAAAATCAAAATAGATATCTGCTGAGTTTTTAATAAGTGTACCAAACGGCAGATCCGGGTTCTGATTTACAGTAAATGTTACAAAACCATTACTGGCCGGTTCATTAACATTACTGTCGGGCAGCATAATGTTGTAGAATGTCCATTCCAGTACGCGCGGACCATGCATATAAAAATGGTAGTTGTGACTTGCAGCGCCTGATTCTACAGAAAATATATCGAGGTCTGTATCGAGAGTATCTCTTACAATAACTGTAAATGCAGTATCGGTGCCTGTATTCTGAAACCTGATCACATATTGCAATTGCTGATTTGGAGAAACGTAATGTTCGCCTGAAACACCGGTAGGATATCCCGTTTTATCATTAGGATCGTAACTGCCGGTGACCACACCACAATAAATATCAACCACCGGATCGCTGTCATCCTGAGGCAGTATAGTTACATTTCCAGGAGTCCAGTTTGCGCTGTCGCCGCAGAGTTCAACTGTAGCATTGGGATGTGAATTTCCGGGATGCAAAGGGTGCTGATCGGCTTCAAGTCTCCACGTATGGCCATCTCCGGCAAAAGCATAAGTGACACTATCGCCACCGGCGATTAAAACAGAATCGAGGATTGTATAAACCCCATCCACATATACTCGCACAGGAGACCAGCATTCCATATCGCCTCCCGTCGGATTTCCGGTATTATGTATCACAAAATAGATTGAATCGTTTTCGCAGTATCCTTCAACCTGCAGGCTGGAATGGTCCCATGGAAGATCACATGGTGTTACACCAACAGGAAAAGGATCGGGTACTGTGTCGAAAATACAGGAATCTGCCGGATATATATTTGCCTGCATACATAGTGTTTGGCCAAGATCAGCACTGCAACTGACAGTACAATTAATAGTAAAATTCACACATTGTCCCGGGTTTAGACTTCCAATATGAAAACGGTATGTATTATTTCCAAGGCTTGTAAAAACAGTACTTGCAGAATCTGGGATAATCAGCGAATCAAGTTCTACATCAACATAAGCGCTGTCTAAAACACCAGTGGCTATATATTGATTACATGCTGTCACACATATCAATTGATTGCTAAAACATGGGCGCATGAATGGCATATTTATAGATATCTCAGGGCTTGCACAAGGTTGGGTTGATACCAATCCAAAATCAGGAACGTAAGTAATATCATTAGGATTTGTTACGGTATAAGTTTGGGAAACGGGGCAAGTTGTTGTCCAATTACCCGAAATGTCAGCAGTTGCTATATAAGTACCGACAGACAAGGAATCTATTGTCCAAACTCCGGCTTCATTTGTTTGCGCTATAATATTTCCGGGATTTATTGTTATATGTCTACTCTGTAAGCCTATTTCGTATATACCTCTTGAACAGTTTTGATTAATATCGTTATAAATAATACCAGAGAGTCCTTTCTGTTTTAGCTTAAGAACATAAAAATCCCACCCAAAAGGGGTCAGATTATAAATACCTGTTCCTGGGTCAAAATCGACAGTGTGATTAAAATTGCCTGTTTCATAAACATTACCATGATTATCGACATCAATTGAGACGCAACCCATATCCGCCCCTGAACATATTGCCCAAAGAAAGCTTCCCGAAGAATCTAGTTTTGATAAAAAAGAATACCCGCCACCAGAACCCAGATTAAAAGTTCCTATTCCAGGATCAAAATCAGCAGACCAAAAAAATCTTCCAGAGGTATAAACATTTCCATAGTTATCTAATGAAATTGAATACACTAAATCAATATCTACCCCGCCTATGCATTTTGCCCAGACAAAGTTTCCGTAGGCGTCTAATTTGGAGATTATGTTATCATAATCCCCTGCTGAAGTTAAATTAAAAATACCAGTACCAGGGTCAAAATCAGAAGTCTCTCTAAACCTACCTGTAGTATATACATTCCCTAAAGTATCAACAGCGATAGAATACCCTATATCATCGCTTGTGCCTCCCATTCCTTTTGCCCAAAGAAAATTACCCGAAGAATCCAATTTAGAAATAAAAATATCTTCAAAATTACTTACAGAAGTTAAATTAAAAGTACCTGCACCAGGGTCAAAATCTGCTAATCCACAAAAACTTCCAGTAGCATAAATATTACCTGATGCATCTATAGTAATTGAATTACCTTCGTCAGTGTGTGTCCCGCCCATAGATCTTGCCCAAATAAAATTCCCTGAGGAGTTTAATTTTAATATGAATATATCATCCGTATTACTTACAGAAGTTACATTAAAAATTCCAACGCCAGGGTCAAAATCTACACTATAATCATACTTACCTATTGTTAAAACATTACCATAAACATCAACAACAATAGAATTACCAAATTCATTTCCTATTCCACCAATTCTTCTAGCCCAAAGAAAATCACCTAATGGATCAAGTTTTAATATATATACATCTGCAAATCCAGCAGAAATTAAATTATATGTTCCAACACCAGGATCAAAATCAGCAGTATCAGTAAAGTACCCTGTTATATATACATTTTCTGAGGTGTCCACAGCAATTGAATTATAATAACCTGTATTTGGTACTTT
>CAZEWB010000513.1:0-3556 GCA_964515655.1 uncultured Bacteroidales bacterium | reverse complement strand
ACAGATCCGGATTCCACACAGGCACTTAAACTGATGATTGACATTGTATGGCAGACCGGGGATCCTGCTGACTCGAAAGAATACCTCGAAAGATATATAAAACTTTTGCCTGAGGACGCTGAGGCACACTTCATGTTTTCTGGGCTGTTGAGCGATGAACCCGAAAAGAGGAAACAGTACGTGCAAAAAGCTGCAGAAATTGATCCTGAAAATGCGATATATCTTGCTGCGTACGCTTCGGAATGTGCTATGGTTGGAGATTATTCTTCTGCAAAGGAATTCGCGTTAAAAGCAGTTACTGCCGACAGCACTTACGAAAAAGCATGGATCGTTCTGTCAGTTTGCGCTTATTACACATCAGGTGCAAAGGATGCGTGGAGGGAAATAATGAACGGACTGCGAAATTCAAGAGGAATGGGTTCTTCACTTTGTATGATGCTTTCGTTTTATAATTTTGCAATGAAACGTTTACGTGCCGGCTGGCGATATTATTTCAGGGCAGTTTCATTTGTCGGCCCCGGTAACGAAATGCCTTTTGTATTAACCGATTATTTTGATACCGGCGAATACCGGAAATTCATTCATAATAAAAAAATCAACTGAAATGAAAATCAATCTTCCTTACCTTCCCCACAGGGATGAAAAACCCAGACAGAACGGTCTTACAATGGTCATGGACAAAGGCCTGAGCATAAGGGAAGCCGAAAACATGATATCATCATCCGGACATCTCATTGATTATGTGAAATTCGGTTTCGGAACATCTGTTGTTACAAATGGTGTAATTGAAAAAGTGAAACTGTACAAGGACGCGGGTATAAGACCATATCTGGGCGGTACTCTGTTCGAAGCCTTCATTATCCGCGATATGCTTGACGAATACAGAAAACTGATTGATGACCTGGGAATAGACACTGTTGAAGTCAGCGATGGCTCAATTCATATAGAGCATGAAGTGAAATGCGGATACATCCATAACCTTTCCCGCTACTATCATGTCATCTCCGAAGTAGGTTCCAAGGAGTCATCAGTAATTATTTCACCTTCCCGATGGACAAAATTGATGGCTCTTGAACTCGAAGCCGGCGCACAGAAAGTGATCGCTGAAGCACGCGAGAGCGGGACTGTCGGTATCTACAGGGCAAACGGTTCGGCTCATGTAGTGCTCATAAACAGGATATTCGAAAAAGTTCCCGGCGAGAACATTATATGGGAAGCCCCGAATAAAGCTCAGCAGGTCTGGTTCATTAAACTCCTTGGTGCAAATGTAAACCTTGGCAACATTGCCCCGGGTGAAGTTATTCCACTCGAAACTATCCGCCTTGGACTCAGGGGCGACACGTTCTACGAGCACCTGCCCGAAAATATGAAACCTGAAGAATAGTATAAGAAGTCGTAAAATGCGTCTTCTTGGTCTTATAGGTTTCCCTCTTGGCCACTCTTTTTCGGGTGACTATTTCCGGCAGAAGTTCAGCAGAGAAGGTATCAAGGATATTGAATACAGAGCATTTCCATTGGAGAATATAAAGGAGGTCAGGAAAATTATTTCTGAAAATCCTGATCTTATCGGGTTCAATGTTACAGTTCCATATAAAATAAAGATCATACGCTTGCTCGATTCGCTGGACGACACAGCCGGAATGGCCGGAGCAGTAAACACAGTCAGCATAATAAGGAAAGGAAAGAGATACCGGCTTAAAGGATATAATACTGACGTTAACGGATTCCGAAGTCTTATTTCAGATGCCGGGAATATCAAAGGGAGCAGGGCGCTTATCCTTGGTACAGGCGGTGCAGCGATGGCAGTTAAATATGTCTTCGAAGAAATGAAAATTCCAGTCACCCTTGTCTCCGGAAGCGGAAAAGCAGAACTTTTGTACAAAGAATTGAACAAAGTTGTTATTGAGTCGCATAAGGTGATAGTGAATGCCACACCCGTCGGTATGTTTCCTGATATAAATGCATCGCCTGAAATTCCTTATGAATATATCAGCAAAGATCATGTTGCAATTGACCTTGTATACAATCCTCCTGAAACATTATTCCTTAAAAAATGCAGGCAACATGGTGCAGTGACACTGAATGGTTTGAAAATGCTGCATACTCAGGCTGATGCGGCTTGGGAGATATGGAAAAGGGAAATAGTTAACAGTTGATAGATATTAGGGCCGGGCAAAAACTCATTGAAAATCCTTTTACTGGTTGCTCGTTACTGGTTACTGGTGGCTGGCTACCAGCAACAAGCCGCTATTATTGGGTTTGCGTCAAATTATTTGTTTTAATTAGTTTTTCAATCAGTTTATTATTAAAAATCTCAACTCCGTTTTGATTTAAATGCACCTGGTCATAAAAATGTAACGAGTCGTTCAAATTCAAAATTTCATTAAAATTATAATAACAACCGTATTTTTTCATTTTGTCATCGAATGTTTGATTGTTCGTGTAACTTTTATATAGTGATGAAGTGAGAGGAGCATATACTAATATCAATTTAATGTTCCTTTTTTTTATCATTAAAACAATTTCGTCAAAAGCAATAAACTGAATTTCATTAAAATTCCACTTATTTTGCGGATATTTTATGTTCCTGAAAAATGAGATTTTTTTCTCTACATATCCACCCGGAATATACGTGTCATCATCTATAATATTTTGTTCAGTAAAAGAAGAGTTTAGGTTAAAAAAGTCTCTTAATAAAGCATATATCAGCGTATTATAAACCTTTATATGATTTGTTTTAAAAGCCATTTTAATTGAATTCAGGTCATTTTTATCATTTGAAATGATGTCTAGAGAAGATTCAACTCCATCTGAAGAAAATGCATCGGGGTCAACTTCATAAATTATAAGTTTTGGATTGATCTGATTAAAATATCTTTTTAACAGCACTACTGTTTGAACAGGTGTTTGAGAACTTGAACCCAAATTAAAAGAGGTTATCCCGTTTGCTTTAAATATTCTTGGGTCGAATTCCCTGTAACCGAGCGATGAACCTAAAAACAGAATATCAACTTTGTTGACTTTCTTAACCTCCGTTAATCGTGAATACATGTGACCGTATAAGCCTAAACAGTAGTTCAGATTTGGTTTAAAACATGACGGTACGTATAAACCCCATATAAATATTGCAAATGTATAGAATACGATTAAAAATAATGAGAATAGTAATATTGATTTTATAAAATTTTTCATTAGAATTTAAAATATATAAATGGTGTTTCCCGTGTTTGGATGTACATCCCGATTAGAAATATCACGAAAGCGTACAATACCCACCTGATTGGGCGTTTAAAATTTACAATACCGGTAATTGCATATTCTCTTTTTTTCCCTAACCACTCGGTTAAAACAAAAATACCTAAAAGAACAGAAGTGGACAAAACTCTGCCCATACCACCAAATTTGGGCATTGTAATTAATGAAGGTGAGAAAATATGATAAATATAACTCATTGCCTGTTTTATATTTTCAGCCCTGAAAATTATTAACCCTATGGTTACAAGCATAAAAGTACCTGTCATTTTAGTAATATCAATTAATGTTGACAATCCGTATT
>CAZEWB010000512.1:0-3557 GCA_964515655.1 uncultured Bacteroidales bacterium | reverse complement strand
CAGCAGATATCATTCTGAAAAAAATACTTGAATCGGAAAAGGAACGCAAGGCCATTTCAGGTATACAGAAGCTGGCAAGGGAACGCGCGAAAAAAGTGAGCCTTCATAATAAAAAACTCCGTGATTGCCGTGTACATTATAATTCAAGTCATGAATTCAAACTCATGTCCACCCTTTTCATCACTGAAGGTGATTCTGCCAGCGGTTCTATCACAAAGGCCCGCGAAGTGAACACTCAGGCGGTTTTCAGTCTTAAGGGGAAACCAATGAATACTTACGGAATGACCAAACGTGTTGTTTACGAAAACGAAGAATTCAATCTGCTGCAGGCTGCGCTGAACATCGAAGAAGGTGTCGACCAGCTCCGTTATAACCAGGTCGTTATTGCAACCGATGCTGATGTGGACGGCATGCACATACGCCTGCTGCTTATTACTTTCTTCCTTCAGTTCTTCCCTGATCTTATCCGTAACAGTCACCTGTATGTATTGCAGACTCCTCTTTTCAGAGTGAGGAACAAGCAAACAACTTATTACTGTTACAACGAAAGGGAAAAGGAAAACGCCCTTAGAAAACTGGGAGCCAATTCCGAAATAACAAGGTTCAAAGGGCTTGGTGAAATTAGTCCCGATGAATTCAAACGTTTTATAGGCAAAGATATGAGGCTCGATCCTGTCCGCCTGAGCAAAGATGACCCCATCGGCAAACTCCTCACTTTCTATATGGGAAAGAACACACCTTTCCGTCAGGACTTTATTATTGAGAACCTGAAAACCGAAGACGATATAATTAACGAACCCGAATCCTGATCATGAGAAAAGAGAAATACACACCTCTCAATCCGGAAGACAGCAGCGAACTTTTCGAGAATTCACAGGACAAATCATCCGCCACAAGCGAGCCCGGTATTCAGGAGATCCTTGATAAAAGCACCCGACTTTCCGGCATGTATAAGAACTGGTTTCTCGATTACGCTTCATATGTGATCCTCGAACGTGCTGTTCCCCACATTGACGACGGGCTTAAACCCGTTCAGCGCCGTATCCTGCACTCCATGAAAAAGCTCGACGACGGGCGTTACAATAAAGTTGCAAACATCATCGGGCACACCATGCAGTATCACCCTCATGGCGATGCATCTATCGGCGATGCTCTTGTACAGATCGGCCAGCGAGAACTTATTATTGACGCACAGGGAAACTGGGGCAATATTTTCACCGGCGACAGAGCTGCAGCCCCACGTTATATCGAAGCACGGCTTTCTAAATTCGCTAATACGGTTCTTTTCAATCACAAGACGACAATATGGAAACAGAGTTACGACGGAAGAAACAAGGAACCCGTAACGCTTCCCGTTAAATTTCCCCTTCTTCTTTTCTTAGGCGTCGAAGGTATTGCCGTTGGTCTTGCTTCGAAGATTATGCCCCATAATTTCAACGAGATCATTGATGCATCAATTTCCCATCTTCAGGAAAAGAATTTTGAAATATTCCCCGATTTCCCCACTGCCGGCCTGATAGACGTTTCGAAATACAACGAAGGTCTCCGCGGCGGAGTGGTAAAGATCCGCGCCCGGATAAATAAATTCGATAAAAAGACTTTGGTTATAAATGAGATCCCTTTTTATACCAACACCAACGACCTTATTGATTCCATTATCAAAGCCACTGAAAAAGGCAAAATAAAAATCCGCAAGATAGACGACAACACTGCCGAAAACGTTGAGATCATTCTTCACCTCCACCCGGGTACTTCTCCCGATAAAACCATCGACGCTCTTTATGCTTTCACGAACTGCGAATATTCATACTCTCCCAACTCCTGCGTGATACAGGACAATAAACCTGTATTTATCAGCATTAAAGAAATACTAAAACACAACGTTGATAGGACAAAGGAACTTCTTAAAAGAGAACTGGAAATAAAGTTATCCGAACTGCAGGCCGAATGGCACTTTGCCTCACTTGAAAGTATCTTCATAGAAAAGCGCATCTACCGCAAAATTGAAGAATCGGAAACATGGGAAGCCGTAATTGATGCTATCGGTAAGGGACTAAAGCCATACATAAAGCATCTCAAACAACCTGTCACCCCGGAAAACATTGTAAGCCTTACGGAAATTAAGATCAAACGGATCTCCAGATACGACCTGAATGCTGCAGAAAAGCATATCAAGAGCATTGAGTACGAAATGGAAGAGGTTCAGAATTTCTTAGATAACCTTACCGATTATACCATACAATGGTTTAAACAACTGAAAAAACAGTTCGGCAAAGGGTTGGAGCGCAAGACCGAGATACGCAATTTCGAAAGTATTCAGGCTGCTCAGGTTGTCGAAGCAAACGAAAAACTTTATGTTCACCGCGAGGACGGCTTTTTCGGTACCGGCTTAAAGAAAGATGAGTTTGTAACTGAATGTTCGGACATAGACGATATAATCGTCATCCTTCGTGACGGCCGCTATATAATTACAAAGGTAAGCGATAAAGCCTTTTTCGGTAAAAATATCATGCACATTGCCGTATTCCGTAAAAACGATGAACGCACAATTTACAATGCTGTATACCGCGACGGGAAATACGGTCCTTATCTAATGAAACGTTTTGCAATTACCGGCATCACCCGTGACAAGGAATACAATATTACCCAGGGCAAAGAGAACAGCAAGATACTTCACCTTACTATCAACCCGAACGGCGAAGGCGAGATCGTTAAAGTTTTCCTTAAGCCCAAACCCAAACTGAAAAAACTCGTTTTCGAAGTGGACTTTGCCAATCTTGCCATCAAAGGAAGAAACTCGATGGGTAATATCATCACCCGAAACGAAATTCATAAAGTTGTCCTGAAAGAAAAAGGTACTTCAACCCTGGGCGGGATAAATGTCTGGTTTGATGATGCCACAAAACGTCTTAACAATGATGGTCGCGGCATATTGCTTGGAGAGTTCAACGGTGACGATAAGATAATAGCATTCTTTTCCTCGGGATACTACCGTTTAAGCAACTACGATCTGGAAAATCATTATGAAGATGACCTGCTACTTCTACAGAAATATAGTCCGCAATTAATTTACACGGCAGTATCTTTCGATGCCGAACAGGATGCATGGTATCTTAAACGGTTCAACCCTGAACCGTCTTTTAAACCTTCGTCATTTATTGGTGAAAGTGAGGGCTCAAAACTCAGTATCCTCACATATGATTATAAACCGTTACTCGAAGTAAAATTCGGAGGCAAGCATAAGAACAAGGAAACCCTTCTTTTATCTGCTGACGAGTTTATCGGAGTCAAGAGTTATAAAGCCCGTGGCAAGAGAATCTCCCCATATGAAATAAGCAGTTTCAAGTGGCTCGAACCTCTTGAAAAAGATTATCCTCCGCTTCCCGAAAGTGAAGACTCACAGCCCGGGACTTCTTCGCCGGCGGAATCATACGTTTCTGATTCCAAGCAAATGAAACTTAACCTATGAACATCTTCCTCGTAGGGTTCATGGGTTGCGGCAAGTCTACTCTGGGGAAAAAACTGGCCGCCACCCAACACCAAACACACCCAACACA
>CAZEWB010000511.1:0-3562 GCA_964515655.1 uncultured Bacteroidales bacterium | reverse complement strand
TGTGTTGGGTGTGTTTGGTGTTGTTTTTGAGTATGCTGCACAGCTGAAAAATATTGATCTAACCGGATTTGACATGAAAGACGGCTGCGGCCTTTCGAGGACAAATACCATCACTACTTTTCAGCTGTGCAGCATACTCAATAAAATAAGCAATGACTCCATTTTCGGCACGTTCTTCAATACCCTTGCTGTTGCAGGCAAATCAGGATCTATCAAAAGCTTATTCAAAGGAACGGTTGCAGAAAACAACCTGAGGGCCAAAAGCGGATATATGACAAATGTCAGGGCGTATGCAGGCTATGTAAGGAACAAAAGCGGCAACCTTATCACATTTGCAATTATAGTGAACAATTACAACTGCGCTCCTTACAGCATGAAAGTACAAATGGAAAAAATAATGCTGCTCATCGCCGAAACGAGATAGCTTTATTTATCTTACCACAACCACCTTGCCGCTCAGCCACTGATCAGGGTTATCTTCATATTTAAGATTGTAAATATTCATCAAAAAGCAGCCTAAGAAAATCGTAAAATTCAGAGCAGGTACGGAACTGGCAAGTACAGTAAAATAGTTCTTTCATTCCTTCGCTACGGAAATCTGCATTTTACAGATTTTCACTTATCCCATAGGTATTTACAGAAATGTTGTACTTATGTTGTACCATGAATAAAAAAGTCCTTGAAAAGTATTGTTTTTCAAGGACTTTCATGTTTTAATAGCTGTCCGACTAGGGGTCGAACCTAGACTTTTCTGATTCAGAGTCAGACGTGTTGCCAGTTACACCATCGGACATTATTTTATTCTGCAAAGGTATAAATATTTTTTAAAAAATTTAAACTATTGTACAAAATTTAAAACCAATCTGTGAAAATCTATGTTAATCTTGTGGTACAAAAAAATAATTCACCACAGATAAACACAGATAAACACAGATAATAAAATTATAATAGAGAATTAGTTTATGCTTTAAAATAATCTGACAAGATGGTTTTATCAGAATTTTTATTTATTCTGCGCTCTTGCCCATGAATCGCGTAAAGGCACAATCCTGTTGAATATAAGCTTTTCACCTGATGAATCCGGGTCAATGTAAAAGTATCCCTGCCTTTCAAACTGAAAATGCCTGCCTGTCATATTTTTTTTAACATCAGGTTCAACAAAGCAGTTTGTAATTTTTAAAGAATCCGGGTTCAGGTTTGATTTGAAGTCTTTTCCTTCCTCCGCTTCATCGGGATTTTCTTTTATAAACAACCTGTCGTATAATCTTATTTCCGCTTCAACAGCATGTTCCACAGAAACCCAGTGGATAGTCCCTTTCACTTTTCTTCCGTCAGGAGATTTCCCTCCTTTTGATTCGGTATCATATCTGCAGTGTACTTCCGTAACTTCACCTTTGTTGTCTTTCACAACATCAGTACATGTAACAAGGTAGGCATATCTAAGCCGCACTTCCCTGCCGGGTGCAAGGCGGAAATACTTATCAGGAGGATTTTCCATAAAGTCATCACGTTCTATATATATGGTTTTAGAGAAAGGCACTGTCCTTGTTCCCATGCTTTCATCTTCAGGATTATTCACTGCTTCCAACTCTTCCGTCTGCCCGTCAGGATAATTGTCTATGATTAATTTTAACGGATTAAGCACTGCCATTATGCGCGGTGCCTTTTTGTTAAGGTCTTCACGTATGCAATGTTCCAATAGTGCGACATCTATGACATTATCGCGTTTTGCAACACCTATTGTATCTGCAAAGTTTCTTATTGATTCCGGTGTGTATCCCCTGCGGCGTAACCCTGATATAGTAGGCATACGCGGGTCACTCCAGCCGTTCACATATTTTTCTTTCACCAGTTCGAGCAGTTTTCTTTTGCTCATCACAGTATAACTCAGGTTAAGGCGGGCAAATTCAATCTGACGTGAAGGAAATATTTCCAGCTCTTTTATAAACCATTCGTAAAGCGGCCTGTGCACTTCAAACTCAAGTGTACATATGGAATGAGTGATTTTCTCTATCGAATCCGACTGCCCGTGTGCGAAGTCATACATGGGATATATGTACCACTTGTCGCCTGTGCGGTGATGAGACGTGTGAATAATACGGTACAGAACCGGGTCTCGCATATGCATGTTGGGAGAAGCCATGTCTATTTTAGCCCTCAGCACTTTTTCCCCGTCTTTGAATTCTCCTTTACGCATGCGTTCAAACAGGTCAAGGTTTTCTTCAACGGAACGGCTGCGGAAGCAGCATTCCTTACCGGGTTTTGTCGGAGTCCCTCTGCCTGCGGAAATTTCTTCAAAGCTAAGGTCACACACATAAGCCTTGCCCTTTTTTATAAGTTTGACGGCATACCCGTACAGTGTTTCAAAATAGTCGGAAGCATAATATTCCCTGTCTTCCCAGTCAAAGCCAAGCCATTTAATGTCTTCTTTTATTGATTCTATGTATTCTATTTCTTCCCTTACTGGATTTGTATCGTCAAATCTGAGGTTGCAGAGGCCATTGTATCTCTTTGCAAGCCCGAAGTTAAGGCATATGGATTTGGCATGGCCTATATGCAGATAGCCGTTAGGCTCAGGAGGGAACCGTGTGTTTATCCTGCCGTCATGTTTTTTGTTCTTTATATCTTCTTCAATAATACTTTCAATGAAGTTAAGTGATTTTTTCGGCTCAGTTGTTTTTTCAGTATGCATCTTTGTTTGGATTATATAAGTTTGTGCAAAAATAAATAAAGTATTGCTAAATGATTACGGATAACTCAAAAAATATTAACTTGCACAAAATTTAGCAGGCATAAAGGTATAGGGTATGAAGGTATAAGGGAGAGATTAGAGTATAGAGCATGGGTATAAAATGTTATGAATATTATTATCAAAATAATAGATGTATTATTTACTTATCACCTATTCCCATATACCTCTATACCTCTAAAAGTTAAAAAATTAATTTTACGAAACATCATTTAATAATATTATGGCAGCAATTTCAATAGAAGGAATGGAGTTTTTTGCTTACCATGGAAGATACAATGACGAACATATCATAGGCAATAAATATATTGTTGATTTTTATTTCGAGACAGACACAAAAGGGGCAGAAAAAAGTGACGACATCAGGCAAACTGTCAATTACCAGTCGGTTTATAAAGTTATAAAAAAAGAGATGAAACTCAATTCAAAGCTTATAGAGCATGTTGCAAAAAGGATTATTGATGCTGTCTGCAAAGAGTTTCCGCATATAAAAGAAGCAAATATCAAAATATCCAAGCTCAACCCCCAGCTTGGAGGCAAAGCAGATAAAGTGAGTGTGACTGTTTCGAGGCAATAACTTTGTTATTGTTATTTATATGAAACTTTATTATCTTTGCACAAAATTGGTCTCGTGGCCGAGAGGCTAGGCGCCGGTCTGCAAAACCGTTTACAGCGGTTCGAATCCGCTCGAGACCTCAAAGTTAATTTTAAATATTTATAAAACACACATCATTTGGTGTAAATTAATTTTTCAGATATTTAGATTTTTGTTAAATTAATTTACACCAAACAACCCCAAACACACCCAACACA
>CAZEWB010000510.1:0-3569 GCA_964515655.1 uncultured Bacteroidales bacterium | reverse complement strand
CTTTCGACGTGGGGGTAGTTATCAAAGAAAATAGCGACGTTACCATAAGCAACTGTTCCATAATAGGATCCAATAATATTGGCATCATCATCTGGGATAGTAATGTTGTTGTTGAGAAATGTATTTTAGAACATCTGGGTTTCGGTATTCGGGGTGCTGGGCAAAAAACATCGGCAAAACTAATGAACAACACAATTCGATACAACAATACTGGTATCTTTCTCGAATTGGGTGCACAAGCAGAAATACTGGAAAACTATTGCAATGACAACCAATTTGACGGAATATCCGTCTACCCAGGCGCAAAAGCTCTCCTGGAGAACAACCATTGCCTGAGAAATGGAAAATTTGGGATATTCATAAGAGAAATTGCCATGGAAAACTTTGACACCACCTCCATCTCTTGGGACACACAAGCAAAAATACTGGGAAATCATTGCAATGACAACCAGCTCGATGGAATTCGCGTCAGCAACGGTGCTGAGGTTCTTTTAGAGAACAACCATTGCCTGAGAAATGGAAATGATGGGATACACATAGTAGAAGGAGATGTCAGCGGGGAAATTAAAGGTAATATCTGCGAACAAAATAAAGGTGGCGGCATCCAGATCTTGGCAAGTAATGCAAAAGCAACATTGGAACTAGAGGGTAATCAGTGTATAGGAAATGGTCAGGTGGGGATATTTCTCGCTGACACTCTAAATGCAGTCCTCGAAAACAACCTCTGCGAAGACAATGAATCTATCGGCATATGCGTTGCCATAAAGGAAAATCTAGATATGAGGAACAATGTATGCCGAAGGAATGGCTTATCAGGTATAGACATATCTATGGTCACAAAGGCAGAACTGCAAAACAATACCTGCGAGGAAAATAAAGGGACAGGCTTTAACATTGTTGGCGAAGTAAACGAAGAAATGGTATTAAAAGGGAATTACTCCAAGAGTAACGGAGGACACGGAATTTTTATTAATAGTAGAAACGGAGGTAGGGTCCTCGCGCAGGATAATACCTGTCAAAAGAACAAAATGTGTGGTATTTGGGCGTGCTACCCCGAAACCATTGCTAACCTAAAAAGTAATCATTGCTTAGATAACGGTGAATTTGGAATATTGTTTGACCACGGCTCAACTGGTATTGTCGAGAGCAACGTATGCAGTAAAAACAAAGGCTGCGGAATTGCTCTGTGTACAGACAAAGAGATAAAGGCCATAGGCAACCTTTGTGAAGAAAATGTCCATAATGGTATTCTACTAAATGGGTCGCCTCCGGAGACACATTTACTGAACAACCAGTGCCGAGAAAACATGGGTAATGGCATTTATTCCAATAAAAGTACAGGCGTGTTATTAGAAAATAACATCTGTGAAAGAAACGAACTGCAGGGCATGTCCTTTAAAGAATCAGGGAAAAACATAAAAATAATAAATAACCGCTGCAGAAACAACAAACAATTCGGTATATGGTTTTCAAAAGGTGGAACAGCTCTAATAGAAAATAATACCTGTGAGTCCAACAAAGAGGCAGGAATCTTAGTTTGGAAGGCAGATACTACCGCTACAGTAATCAACAATCAATGTATAAAAAACAAAACAAGTGGTATATGGTTTACTGAAGGTTCCCAGGGAATAATAGAAAGCAATATCTCCAAAGAGAATAAAGAAAACGGCATATTGGTGGCATACGCCAGCACAAAAGTCGACGCGATAAACAATACCTGCACAGCGAACACAAAAAACGGGATAATGTTTGGTGACAAAGCAACCGGAACAGCCATAAATAATACCTGCAACAAGAACAGGTGGAATGGGATATGGTTATACTCAAAGGGGACAAAGGCAAAGTTGTCAAAAAATATTTGCCAGGAAAATGAGGGCTCCGGGATAGGATTATATGAAGGCGCAACAGGTACATTGGAAAATAACGTGTGCGAGAGGAACTTTTCGTCCGGAATAGTGATCAGTTCCGCTGTATCTGACGTTAATATTACCGGCAATACATGCAACTTCAACGATTGCCATGGAATATCTCTCTCTGAAGGTGCCAGTGGAACGATTAACAATAATCTATGCAATAAAAATAGTTGGTCTGGAATTTCTATAAAAAACTCAAACGATACTGTGAACATTACTAAAAATAAATGTCTGTTTAACACTGCACGTGGCATTATAATCAATGATGGAACTCGTGGTGTAGCACAACAAAATATATGTGAAGACAACGGCTGTGAAGGCATTTGGATAAATGACCCTAATACTACAGCTATAGTAGAGAACAACAAATGTCAGCGCAATAACGATACTGGAATATTTTTTGGTCAGGGTTCCTCTGGCAAAGCAACAGGGAATCTTTGCGAGGGTCATCCCTGGAGCGGAATCTCTATCCGAGGCAAGGGAACAAATCCCATACTAAGCAAAAATATATGCCGGGAAAATGATTGCTGGGGCATTATCTATTGGGCCGGAGCCGACCCCAATGTTCTACCAGATAATGTAACATCCGGAAATGGCATGGAGGGGATTAAGGCTAGAAACTAAAAAAACATAGAGCGCTATTCACCCCAATTGACTATTCTCGATATGTTGTGGGTGCCATTTGATTTCTTCGATTCCGCCATCCTCTTTTTCGCTCAAAACACACAAGTAAAAAAACAAAATGTAAAACAAAAAATCTCCGCACTACACACAAAACAGCTATAATAAAGATAGAGGATAAGGTAGCTACAAGATGCCAGATGACAATAATAAAATAAATTGTAGTGAACCAATCAAACAAAAAAATCCCGCACGCTTTTCTCCTATTGATATCTGCTGCTACGGTAACGCTGTAATTTTTATATTCCTTGCTATTTATTTCTTTTTTGTTCCATTTGGGCTACAGACCTATTTCATTTGTGACCCATCCCTTAAAGGTGAAGAGATTTCAAACTTCGCTGTCCGGCTACACCATAAATTATCAGGCAGATATGAAAAATGGGCACGCCAGAGAGTTGCTGCAAAAAAGGCAATTGGCTTAAGCACAGAGAATATCTCGGGAACAGAATGGCCCATTTTCGGCTCAATGTTTTATTTACTATCCATAGAAGCATTGCAAGATGCATGGGAAAAAGACAATAACCTCTGCCCTGTTGCTCCAAAAATATACGATGCAGGTGCTATTGAAGCTGCGGCTGCTTTAGTCACAGACCCCAACCATGCATATTGGGTCAAAGAGCATTGGGGTAAAAATCACCTTCACCAGGAAAATGTCTTTTATCGAATGCTTCTTATAAATACCATGATAAGTTATCAAAAGTTAAGCGGTGATGATAAATATGCCGCCTTTTTGGGAGACCAAATTGAAACATTGTCGGAGGAATTAGATAAATCAGAATACGGATTGCTCGACGACTATCCGGGACAGTGTTACCCAGGTGACATCTTGGCAGCCGTCGCAGCTATCAAACGCGCCGATCAGTTACTAGGTACAGACCACACGGATTTTATCAAACGATCTATTCGGGCATTTAAAGGTGATTTTGTAAATTTAATGGGGCTACCACCCACAAAAACCAAACACACCCAACACAA
>CAZEWB010000509.1:1210-3570 GCA_964515655.1 uncultured Bacteroidales bacterium | reverse complement strand
TTTACACGTGTAACCGGCGCATTTTTATTGTTCCTGATTTTCTTCCTGAGCTTCGTCAGGGAAAAAGTTGAAAAAAAAGACATACCGTTATTTATCCTCAGCGCCCTTTTCGGAATTTCTATAAACCAGATCATGTTCTTCGAAGGGCTTAACCTTACGACTTCTATAAATTCTTCAATTATCATGACATTAAATCCTATTCTGGTTTTAGTGTTTTCGGCAATAATACTTAAAGATAAGATCACATTACTAAAAACGATTGGAATAATAGCGGGAGCTTCGGGAGCGGCATGGCTTATCCTTGAAAACGGAAACCTGTCGTTCAGTTCCGACACTTTTACAGGAAATATTTACATAGTGATCAATGCAGCTTCGTTTGCATATTATCTTGTGATTTCAAAACCCCTGATGGTAAAATATCATCCTGTAACAGTAATGACATGGGTTTTCGGTATCGGGCTTATTATTGTAACTCCCTTCACAATTTCACCTTTTATTGATACTGACTTCCGGGCTATACCTGTCAACATCTGGTTTTCACTTGGCTATGTTGTTATTTTTTCAACATTCCTGGGATATCTTCTGTACAATCTTGCCATCCGGAGGCTCAGTCCTACAGCTACAAGTACATTTATTTATCTTCAGCCCCTGTTTGCCGGAGTTGTGGCATACTTCCTTCTTGATGAAAAGCCGGGCTGGATACACCTTGCAGCTTCACTTGTGATCGTCGCCGGGGTGTACCTGGTAAACATACAATACGGGAAAAAAACAACTGTTCAATAAAAACATATATCTTTGAACAATTAAAAGAATTGCAAATAACCTCTAAGCACGCAAAGAAAAAAATCATTAATGATTTTTTAAACCTTGCGGGCTTAAAACCTTGCGGGCATTGCGTCTTTGCGAGAAAAATATTAACGAGAAATAAAACGCACCTGAGTAGTAACAAAAATAATCTGAAAAAAAGTAATCAAATAAAGATGTTTGTGCGTGTTTGCCTTATACCGGCATTTGCTTTTCTTTTAATTGTTTCGTGCAGGCCGACAAGGAATGTCCCCGCCAACGAATACCTTCTTACTAAACTTACCGTCAGCAAAAATGTCAAACATATCTCCGAAGACGATATTGCAGGCTATATAAAACAGAAACCAAACCGCAGGATACTTGGAGTATTACATTTTCATCTCGCTGTTTACAATTATTCAACACGCGGTAAGGAGAGAAAGTGGAAGAAACGAATGGGCGAAATTGTAGGAGAAGAACCTGTTCTGTTCGATCCCTTCCTTACACAAAGATCCTGCGATCAGATCCAGCGTTTCCTTGTCAATAAAGGCTACCCGCATTCCACAGTTACATATGACACAATACCTCACAAAAAGAAGATCAGTGTTACATATGTCATAAATGAAGGTGAACCATTAAGGATCAATGATGTTAAATATGAAATACCTGATAGCGCTATAAATATATATATCCTGAGCGACACCAGTAACACTTTACTTAAAAAAGATGTGGTCTTCGATATTGAAAAAGTCCAGGAAGAGCGTGTAAGAATAACAAATATGCTTAAGAACAAAGGATATTATTTTTTCACAAAGGAAGATATCACATACGATGCAGACACAACAAAGTCACCAGAAAAAGTAGACCTTACGGCACAGATCTTTCAGGGGAAGGATTCATCTTATGCCGGTTTTTTCCCCTATACTGTAAACAGCATAAACTTCTTTGTAGGCTTTGACCCTAAAAAAGCTCTTGAAAAAGGAAGCAGTTATTTCAGTGAGTTCGAAAGCATGGAATACAACGGACACATGTTCTTCTATCAGGAAAAACTGAAATACCACCCAAAGGTTCTGCTTCGTGCTATTTCTTTTCAACCAGGGCAGACTTATATGCAGAAATATGTGAACTCATCATACAGGGGACTTACATCACTCAAGACTTTCAGACTAGTGAATATACAATTTTCCGACTCAGGTTATAACGTAGCTCGCGACAAACACAAACTCGATGCATTTATCCTTCTCACTCCCCTGCCCCGTCAGAATTATCAGGTCGAAGCAGTAGGAACAAATTCTTCGGGCAACCTGGGCATAGGAGGAAATATACTTTACCAGAACTGCAATACTTTCAGGCGTTCAGAGCTGTTCGAAATGAAACTTCATGGAGCAATTGAAAGGCAGACTGTTGTAATGGAAGAAAATGACGAACAAATTCAGGAATACATTCCCTTTAATTCTTTGGAACTTGGAGGAGAATCATCGCTTTTCTTTCATACCTTTCTATTCCCGTTCACAGCCGAAAAGTTCAAGATCAGGCATCATCCTAAGACCAGCCTGACAATTGCTTACAACTATCAG
>CAZEWB010000509.1:0-1200 GCA_964515655.1 uncultured Bacteroidales bacterium | reverse complement strand
TGTGTTGGGTGTGTTTGGTTTTGTTTTGATAGTTGTAAGCAATTGTCAGGCTGGTCTTAGGATGATGCCTGACAATTGCTTACAACTATCAGATAAGACCTGACTTCAGCAGGACAATTACAAATACAAGTTTTGGTTACTTATGGGAAGGAAGTACATCGGGAAGAAAACACTATATAAATCCAATTGAAATAAATTATGTACAACTGCCCTTCATTTCAAAAAAATTCAAATATTCAATAAAGAACACATTCTTAGAGAGCAGTTACTCCGACCACCTTGTTGTGCAAGGCTCTTACACTTATATAATCAGCGACCTGCATTTGTTCAATAATAAAGACCTCATTTTTTTCCGTACAACGATCGAAAGCGCCGGTAACCTGCTTGGACTGGCAGCGCCGGAAATTGGTCTGGGAAAAAACCCTGAAGGAAGCTATTTTCTTTTTGACTCCATTCCATTTGCCCAGTTTATTAAATGTGAAGCCGATTTCAGGTATTTCAAAAACCTGTGGTTCGGACAAAAACTTGTCTACAGGATCTTTGCAGGCGCCGGTTACCCATACGGAAACCTGAATGTTCTGCCTTTCGAAAAACGATATTTCTCGGGAGGAGCTAATGGTATAAGGGCATGGAATGTCCGTTCGCTGGGACCGGGTTCGTTCGTTAATACAGATTCAAAATATGCAAACCAGACCGGTGATATTAAAATTGAAGCTAACCTTGAATATCGTTTTAAACTTTTCTGGGTCATCGAAGGCGCATTATTTGCAGATGCAGGTAATATCTGGGATATATACCAACAGGAAGACCGCGAAGGGGGAGTTTTTAATCCGAACAAATTCATATATGACTTCGCAATCGGAGCCGGGGTCGGTATGAGGTTCGACTTTTCCTTCTTTATTTTTCGGTTAGACTGGGGATTAAAAGTGAGAGACCCGTCAATGCCCGCCGGAAGCCGTATAATTATCACCGATGGAAAGCTCTCAAACTCCGATCATGCATTCAATATAGGAATAGGTTATCCCTTCTGATGGTTTTTTGGTTCTTTGTCATAATGAGTGGATAATAAAATTGTAATAGTGTCAATGAACAATGTCAAATTTTCAATGATCATATATTTATACAGTTCGAATTACGAAAAAGATCATACGAAATTCAGAACTCCTGACTTCTCGCAAAATGAAATACAGTGTTTTTGTC
>CAZEWB010000508.1:3042-3575 GCA_964515655.1 uncultured Bacteroidales bacterium | reverse complement strand
GGCCCTTGCGCTGCCCGACAGTATAAAAAGGATATCCGTTATGCATCCCGAGTATCTTTCCGGTCGTGTCAATGAATTTTCCTTTACCGGGTAATCCCTGTGAATGCTCTGTAAGGAAAGCCCTGTAATCATCACCGGGTATAAAACAAATTTCCTGGCTGTCGGCTTTTTCCGAAACTTTTTCGAAATCCCATTCACGTGCGATTTCCCTTACTCTTGTTTTATTAAGGTCACCCAGCGGGAAAATAGTTGTGTCAAGCAATTCCCTTGGTATCTGCCAGAGGAAGTAGGTCTGGTCCTTGTCACTGTCTGTTGCAGAAGAAAGGAAACTGTTTTTTCCGTTTGATTTTATCATTGCATAATGACCTGTTGCCAGATATTTGCAGTTATTCTTATCGGCAACACTACGTATCAGACCCCATTTGATATGCCTGTTACACTCAACGCATGGATTGGGCGTACGGCCTGCGATGTACGTTTCGGTAAAGTTTGAAATAACTGAAGAACAAAAACAACCAAACACACCCAACACA
>CAZEWB010000508.1:0-3032 GCA_964515655.1 uncultured Bacteroidales bacterium | reverse complement strand
GCAAAATCAGCCCGCAAATCGAGTATATGGTGTTCAATTCCCAGTTTTTCTGCAATTTCCTTTGCAGCATAGATGGATTCAACGGTGCAGCACCCCTTTTGCCGCTTAATGCAGTCCTCGCTCACTGAATCAAAGACTCTGAAGGTGTAACCAACAACATCGTAACCGGATCTCTTTAGCAGAATTGCAGCGACAGAACTGTCAACTCCGCCGCTCATACCAAGAAATACACGATCAGTCATTATTCAGTCATGTTATGTAAATAAATTCTTGTGTAACATCAGTTATTCATTGTTATTCCTGAAAAAACTATTCTCGCTTGGTTCAGGAATAGTTCCTTTGAGTTTATCCCACTCTATTAACTGCTTTGTGAATTCAGTATCAACTTCATCCTGATTTTTAAGTCTGCCGTTCACAAATTCCAGTTCTTTTTCTACCGAACCGTCGTTATTGTAATGTACCCACTTACCTACCTGCAGGTCTTTCCAATATTTACCTTTTATTTTCAGTATACCGTTGGGATAAAAGACCTGGAATCCTCCATGACGCTTGCTCTGCACATGCATGGTCTCCATTAATGTTCCACCTTCTTCGTAAAACCGGCGCCACAAGCCATCTCTTAAACTGTCTTTGTATGTGATCAGTTCACTTACCTGGCCGTTGCGGAAAAAACTTTTGCTTGGCCCGTCCAATATTCCGTTTTTATAAGAAACTTCTGATATCAGAGCGCCGTCGGTCCCGTAAAACTTCCAGATACTGTCTTTAACATTTTGATTTACATATTTTCCTTCACCGCAGATGACTTTTGTATCGTAATATATCTTTGCATAGCCCACATCCCCTGTCTCGTTGTACTTGATATCTGCCATAATTGAACCGGAAGTAAAATACCTTTTATATTGTCCCACCAGTTTATTATTCTTAAAAGTTGCTTCGTAAGCTTTTACGCCGGATTTGTAATTCTTTGTCCACTTTCCCTGCTTGTTTCCCTGAATATCCATATAGTTGATTATAGAATCCTTTTTGTCACCTTCACCAACGTTCTGACAAAATAATGGGAAGAATATCAGAGTAAATGCTGTTGTTAAAAATAAACCTTTCATAAGGGTTGTTTTTGAATTAACGAAATTAATAAAAAAAATTGGAAATGCATAAGAATGATCACAGAATAATTAACAGGAACTGCAATTCCTATACCATCCGGATTTTCTCAGTTGTCATATCAGGGCAAAGGCATCTAATTTTCAAAAAAACACCCAACCGTCATACTCTTTTTCTCAATTATGTATGGTTCGAACCTTTTTTGAAACTCTTCTTTATTTCAAAGATCATATCGTAAAAACCGATAATTAAAATCATCAGGACAAAAACGACAGAAGGCAACATCTGCCGGGCCTGAACATATTCAACAATATTTGAACAGAAAATGATACTGAATGCAGTAAACCATAACAAAAATTCGGATTGATATTTCCTGAATTTGTTTCTGATCAACTTATAAATGTAAAACATACCTGCGATGCAGTATAATATGAAAATAATTGCGTTATGATATAAAAAGGAAATATCATAAAATTGCTCTGTAATAAAACTGTTGACACGCAGGATAGAATTAATCCCTGGTATATCCATATAACATGTCTGTTCCATAAGTTTATCTGTCAACGGCTTATGATGTCTTTCTTTAGAAAACGAATCAATACTTTTATAATATTCACCTATGTCATTGAAATAAATCATGTTTTCACTATTCATACAAAAGCTGCAGTAAAAATGATTAAATGATAACAATGTAAAAGTCATAGGAAATTCTTTAATCCCATCCACTGATACATCTTTACAAATTTTGTCAATTTCCATTTCTTTGTACCCGAAACAGCTTAAGTCGTTGGAAATATTCCACCAATATCCTAAGTTAACATCTTTATTATGCTTTAAATAAATGTCTTTTAATTGCAAGTAAGACTGAGATGAATATGGTACCAGTTTATCTTTATAGATTACTCTGTTCCATAAATGCAATCCGGTACCGGTCTGTATAACGGGATTATTGTAACATCTGCCGTTTATCATTATTTGAATGGATGGAAAAATGAAAACAAGTAAAATAAATATCAGCATTATTCTATTTTTGCTTCGTATAATATTAATGATATAAAATACTGCGGTCATAAATGTTACTGCCAGAAATACAGGTTTCACCAATATTATGTACCCACCGAGTGTAAACATAACTATTGTAAGCCGTAGATTCTGTCTTTGTTGATTTTTTACAA
This sequence comes from uncultured Bacteroidales bacterium, assembly GCA_964515655.1. GTDB lineage: Bacteria > Bacteroidota > Bacteroidia > Bacteroidales > GWA2-32-17. The sequence goes on along the minus strand of CAZEWB010000508.1, from coordinate 756 downwards.
ATAACCAGATAAATGCAATAATTAAAAAGACTGCATATGTTTCAGACATTACAGCGCTGGTATACTGAAAAAAAGGATAAAAGGACAGAAATAAAATGCCGGCAACAAATGCAGGTTTGTTTCTTTTGGTTATTAACTGAACAATATTTTTTACCAATAACACTGAAATAATGTACAGTAAAAACTGAAACCACTTTATTTGTATAGCCCAGTCTAAAGATGTGTATTGGGATATCTTTTCAGCAATATATAACAAAGCACTATATCCTAAAGAAGGATAATATAGGCTTGGCGTGTCGAATGAAGGATAAGAGTTTTCGTGAATATAACTGCCGGTTTCGAAAAAATGAACTGTCATGTAATACCATGCTGAGTCATTCAACATATGAACCAAAGGCAGGTATATGGTCTGGATTGTCTGGAATACAATCAACATCCAGAATATTATGCGTAATAATGTAAGCTGATACTTCATTATTTCGTAAAAATAGGTAAAAGCAGTAAAGTTAAAAAATAAAGGTTCCGGTTTGTAAAATAAAAGCGGGAAAAGCCCACTTTTATTATTGTCCCTTCATGAAGTTTATCAGTCCCTTCTTCTCGATTATGCCCATCAGTTTGTCCGGAAGCGGTGCAAAATGAAATGGTTTGCCATTCATTTTAATAATGCCCCCGGCAAAGTCAACTTCAACTTTATCGCCGGAATTGTAATTATCAACTATTTCCTTGTTCAACACCACACCAAACACACCCAACACA
>CAZEWB010000507.1:2268-3580 GCA_964515655.1 uncultured Bacteroidales bacterium | reverse complement strand
TGTGTTGGGTGTGTTTGGTGTGTTGTGTTGGGTGTGTTTGGTGTGTTTGTTTCAACCTTAATTTGCACACAATTTATTAACTCATCTTGTGCAAATTAAGGTTGACACAAACACGCTTGTTAACTTGCGCAGCTATGCGGATAGACAGTTTAGCATATAAAAGAGTTATATTTGATAATTCGTGCAAATCGTGTCTAAAAAGGATTCGTATAATCCGTGTCTGAAAAGATAATTCGTGAAATTTTGTGTTTTGGTGCTTTAGTGGCAAAAGAAGCGAATCTCAATGAATATCAATTTCTGAAGATTTTTTAGTATTTTTACAAGAAAAACATGAAGCCACTGGTAGGAATAGTTATGGGCAGCACATCCGACTGGCCCGTTATGGAGAAGGCTGCAAAGTTTCTCGACCTCATGGAGATCCCATTTGAGGTTCACGCTCTTTCCGCACACCGTACTCCTGATAAAGTAAAAGAATTTGCCCTGAGTGCTCCTGACAGGGGCGTTAAAATAATTATCGCCGGAGCCGGTGGCGCTGCTCACCTTCCGGGATTTCTTGCAGCATTTACCCACCTCCCTGTAATCGGAGTCCCATGCCGTTCGTCAATTTCTTTAGACGGATGGGATTCTGTTTTGTCCATCCTCCAGATGCCTCCCGGAATTCCCGTTGCCACTGTAGGAATTGACGCCGCTGAAAATGCCGCAATACTTGCAGCCCAAATACTTTCTGTTGCCGATGACGGCATTTCTGAAAAAATGAAACAATATAAGGCAGGGCTTGCAAACAAGGTCATAAAAGCAAACGATGAACTTGCCACACATAAATTCAAACACCGTGTATTATAAACTGATGATAAGCAAAAAGACAGTGAATAAGTCCCAAGATCCAAGCCCCAAGATCCAAGACCCAAGGGACGGCTCTCTTGGAATTTGGGACTTGGAATTTGGAACTTTGAATCTGGAATTTGGAGCTTGGAACTTTTTTCACACAAGATTTTTTTTACGTAACATGAGTTATAAATTATTGGTACTGTTCTTTTTTGTTCCCTTGCTGTTGTCAGCCGGAAATGACAACTATCCCGTTGGCGGAATGCAGGCGGGGATGGCCGGTTGCGGCCTTACTTCGGTCGATATATGGGGCGCTCATCACAACCAGGCAACACTTGGCTTTTTAAAGGAACCTTCATTGGGTATTTTTGCCGAAAACCGCTACGGATTAAGTGAGATGGGGCTTCAGGCAATGGCCTTTGCATATCCCACTGCATCAGGCACACTTGCTCTTTCGGTAACCCAACACCCAAACACACCCAACACA
>CAZEWB010000507.1:0-2258 GCA_964515655.1 uncultured Bacteroidales bacterium | reverse complement strand
CGGTAACCCATTTCGGATACGAGTTATATAATGAAAGTAAATTCGGGCTTGCTTTTGCCAAATCTTTTGGCCCGCGCTTTTCAACAGGAATTCAGATCGGGTACATCAACACTCACTTCGGGGATGTATACCCAAATACCGGGGCGCCTGTTGCGGAAATCGGCTTTTTCGCCGAACCGATAAAGAACCTGTTTATCGGCGCTCACATTTTCAATCTCACCCGTTCGAAAATAGCAGATTATAACGACGAACGACTGCCAACCATAATAAGGGTAGGACTAGGTTATAAATTGTCAGAAAGAATTTTTATTTCGGCAGAGACCCAGAAAGACATGAATACTTCAGCACTTTTCCGCGGCGGCTTCGAATATCTTTTTATGGAACAGTTATATATACGTACCGGGATCATGGTATCAGACCAGGATATGAACCAGATCAGTTTCGGGCTTGGATATAAATTAAAACGAATAAGGGTTGATATAGCTTTTTCGACTCATCAGGTTCTTGGCATATCACCTCATTTCGGATTTGTATACTACTTTAAAGGCAAAGAAGACTAGCGATGCGGATCCCAATACTTTTACTTCTTCTTTTCTCATATTTTGCCGTTTTTGCACAGGAAACAAGCGAAGACATCATTGAAAATTTTATTGAAGAAGTGACTGCATCTACCGATCAGGAACTTGATTATACTTCGATGTACGAAGACCTGAACTATTATCTTGCGAACCCGCTGAATCTTAACGAGGCAACATTACAGGATCTTGAAAAACTTTATGTGCTGAGCGAATACCAGATGAAAAGCATTCTGCTGTACCGCGAAACATACGGGGCTTTCTACTCTATTTCAGAACTCATTCACCTTGGCGGTTTTAATGCAGGTGTTGTAAGACTTCTTCAGCCATTTATAACCGCGGAAAAAGTTGAGCCTTTCCTTAAATTCAAACCCTCACAGGCATTAAAATACGGAAGTAATCAAATATTTATCCGCAGTCAGAAGATACTGGAAGAGTCAAAAGGCTACTCCGAAATCACGCCTGAAGAACTTGCAGCAAGCCCGAACTCCCGCTATCCGGGTAGTCCTTATAAAATATATTCACGTTATAAGTTCACATATAAGTCATACCTTGACTTTGGCATCACGGCCGAAAAGGATCCGGGTGAAGAGTTTTTCACCGGCAACCAAAAGAACGGTTTCGATTATTACACTGCACATTTTTTTGCCAGAAAGATCGGCCCGATAAAAGCTTTGGCTCTGGGCGACTTTAATGCACAGTTCGGTCAGGGACTTGTAATGTTCAATGGCTTCGGATACGGGAAATCCTCGATGGTGTTAGACATCCGCAAACGCGCACAGGGTCTGCGGCCCTACGGTGGCACCGACGAAAACCTTTTCTTCCGCGGGGCCGGCGCAACAATAGGATACAAGGCTTTTGACCTTACTGTATTTTTCTCGCACAAGAAAAAGGATGCAAATATAACAGTGGTTGATTCTCTCGGAGAAAGCATTGAAGAAGTTTCAAGTCTGCAGACAAGCGGAATGCACCGCACGCCAAGTGAAATGGAAGACAGAAAGGCGCTTACGGAAACTGTTTACGGCGCTCATATTCAGATGGGTCAGAAAAAATTCCGTATAGGCGCAACAGGTACTGCTTATAATTATGATGCCAATCTCGTTAAATCTCCTCAACCTTATAACCAGTACGATTTCTCCGGAAATTCGAATTTTAACGCCGGGATCGACTACCAGGCCTCAATAAGCGACCTTACTCTTTTCGGCGAAGCGGCAGTTTCACAGAATGGAGGCATGGCATTCCTTAACGGAGCGCTTTTCAGTCTGAGTCCGCAGATGAGCATGGCATTGCTGCACAGGCATTTCGACAGGGATTATCAGGCGCTTTTTGCAAGCGCTTTTAGTGAAAATTCTACTGTTTCCAACGAAAACGGGATGTACTTCGGTACGATAATATATCCTATTCCCCGTTTAAAAATTCTGGCCTACTACGACCTATACTCTTTCCCGTGGCTCAAGTTCGGCGTCAACTCCCCTTCTCATGGCTTTGACTACATAACTCAGGCCGATTATTCTCTCTCAAGATCCGTATCCTTTTATGTCCGCCTGAAACACGAGGTAAAACCCGAGAACATACCGTCATCTGATACCGACGGATCTTCGATCACCGGTATTGAAGATGTGGAAAATACAAAGGTCCGCTTCAATATAGCACACACACAAACCAAACACACCCAACACACCA
>CAZEWB010000506.1:0-3580 GCA_964515655.1 uncultured Bacteroidales bacterium | reverse complement strand
ACATAATGTAGCGTTAAAAAGCGGGGTTGCATTTCGGATATTTTTTCTTATCTTTGTATTAATGAATGAAAGAAGTTTTAATAGTAAAGAATCAGTTCAGGTTCAGCGAATTTCCGAAAAGGTCGGACAGCTTGGTATTTTGTACGAGTCGTCTCTTGTTCAGAATAAGAAGATGAGCGAACAGATTCAATCTCTTAAAACCCAACTTAATGAAAAAAACAACGAAATAAATGAACTGAAAACGAAATATAATTCAATACAGTTTTCAAAAAATATCGAACTGACATCGAAAGATGTTCAGGAAACCAGACGAATGGTAAACCGAATGTTGCGGGATATTGATAATTGTATTGCTCTGATCAACCGGTAGACAATGGACGAAAAACTGAACATACGACTCACACTCTGCGACAGGACTTATCCGATGTCTGTTACCCGGCATGAAGAAGAGACAGTAAGAAAAGCTGCAAAACAGATAAACGAATTTTACCTGAAATACCAGACCACCTTCCCTGGTCGCGATGCACAGGATTACATGGCCATGGCCGCACTTCATTTTTCGAAAGAAAATATACAGGTAAAATGCGATCTTAGGGATACAAATCTTGCAGTTTCACTACTGTCTGTTGAAAAACAGCTGGACGGAATATTAGAGCAGTCTTAACGTTCTTTGAATAAAATATTGCCCGCATCAATTCTTAATTAGTTGAAAAAATCAACATTAAACAATCCGGGGCGATCTCGGGTTGCTTATGACCGGCCTCAACCGCAGCTTGCTGCGGTTCCCTTTCGGGGGACAGTGGACTTCAGCCGCAACCGGTAGTCCCAAACCATGTCATATGGATTTTTTCTCAATGACTTAAGAAGCTTGGTGCGGGTTTTTTATTAACATAAACACAAACACTTATGGTACTTAACATTATTATTGGATTTGTTGCTTTCATCGTCGGCGTCGGCTTATCATATCTCCTTTGGGATAAGGCAATGGCAGTTAGGGTAAAGCGCATTGTAAAGGATGCCGAGTCGGAAGCAGAAATGATCCGCCGGAAAAAGGAATTGCAGAACAAGGAACATTATCATCAGCTTAAATCTGATCATGATAAAATTGTAAATGAACGCAATTCGAAATTAGGCCAGGCCGAAAGCCGCATTTCGCAGAAGGAAGCTTCTGTAAACGCGAGAATTGAGGACCTGAACCGCAAAAAGAATGAACTTGAGGCAACTCAGGATAAACTAAAGATCCAGATAGACCTCAACGAGAAAAAGGCTGACGAACTGGATAAACTGAAGCGCGAGCAGGTTGAAAAACTACAGACCATCAGCGGCTTATCTGCCGAAGAAGCGAAGAACCAGCTCGTCGAAACACTCAAGGCCGAAGCCAGAACAATGGCAACCGCCTATGTGAACGAGATAATGGAAGAGGCAAAAATGACGGCCAACAAGGAGGCAAAACGAGTTGTCGTTCAGTCAATTCAGAGAGTTGCCGCCGAAGCCGCTATTGAAAACTCGGTCACGGTTTTCAACGTTGAAGATGAAATTAAAGGACGCATCATCGGTCGTGAAGGAAGAAATATCCGTGCACTCGAAGCCGCTACCGGTATTGAAATTATCGTTGACGACACTCCCGAAGCAATAGTACTTTCTTCATTCGACCCCTTCCGCCGCGAAGTTGCAAGACTTGCCCTGCACCAATTAGTTCTGGACGGACGCATTCACCCGGCACGCATCGAGGAAGTTGTGGAAAAAGTAAAGAAACAGGTAGAAGAAGAAATGGTTGAGATCGGCAAACGTACTGCCATTGACCTCGGAATACACGGACTTCATCCCGAACTCATTAAGTTAATTGGCAAGATGAAATACCGTTCATCATACGGACAGAATCTTCTCCAGCACTCACGCGAAGTTGCGAACCTCTGCTCTGTAATGGCAACCGAACTTGGACTTAACGCAAAAATTGCAAAACGTGCCGGTCTGCTTCACGATATCGGCAAAGTTGCCGAAGAAGACAAGGATCTTCCGCATGCACTCTCCGGTATGAAGATAGCCGAAAAATGCAAGGAACGTCCTGACATTTGCAACGCCATCGGCTCGCACCACGATGAAACTGAAATGACAACACTTATCGCACCACTTGTTCAGATCTGCGATGCCATTAGCGGAGCAAGACCGGGCGCAAGACGGGAAATTGCCGAACAGTATATCAAGAGGCTCAACGACCTTGAATCACTCGCTCTGTCATATCCCGGTGTTACAAAGACCTACGCCATTCAGGCTGGCCGCGAACTCCGTGTAATTGTCGGAAGCGAAAAGATCAGCGACAGCGGTATAGAAACCTTGTCCCTTGAACTTGCCAAAAAGATACAGGACGAAATGACATACCCGGGACAGATAAAGATCACTGTAATACGTGAGACAAGGGCGGTGAGCATAGCGAAGTAGCTATAAGTCCCAATCTCCAAGATACAAGCCTCAAGCCCCAAGGGAAGCTACCTTGGAATTTGGGTCTTGGGTCTTTGAATTTGGGTCTTGGGTCTTTGAATTTGGGCCTTTGTCAGCCTTCCCTTTCCAGCCGTCCGTTCTTCCACACCGGCACAACCTTATACAGGTCGCTAGTGTGGCAAAGGCGGATTATCTCTTCACTTGCAATACCTTTAAGGCGGTGGCGGTGTGAAGACTTTTCGATATATTTGAACAGGTCGGTTTTTGCAATATTCCACAAGTCTATTGACGCAATGGTACTGTCGCAGATGGTTGAACATTGTCCGGCAGTGATAAGTTTTTCGGCAATCGCACCTGCGCAGAGCGAGTCTTCGAGACTGAAGCGGTCCTTCCATCCCGCACATAAAAGCACAATATCACCTTCCTGTTTCATCAGGTATTCCGAAACAGCAGTAATATTTACAAAGGCAGCAATTACAATATTCTTTTTAAAATTTACAGCCATGGTTATAGCCTGCGTCCCATTTGTGGTGCTGTATGCAATGACTTTGTCCTTTACGCGCTCTGGAGTAAATGCATCCGGTGAGTTGCCGAAATCTGCAAAGTCCAGGATTATCCCGTCGCGTTCGGCTGCTAAAATGTAGCCGCTGTCCTTTGCCTTGCGGGCGTCTTCAACACTGCCGACAGGAACAATTGCTTTTGCCCCGGCCTCAAATGCAGCACAAATAGATGTGGTCGCACGCAATATGTCGATTATTGCAACTGTGTTTCCATTTTCGGCAAACAGATGATACCAGTTGGGACTGAAGCAGGTATAGATACGTTTCATAAAAGAGCGAATCAAATTCCGTTGTAAAAATAGGATTAAAAAATGAAATGTCTGAAATAAACATAAAAGAACTGCCATAAGGTGTTTATGTTGTGACGAGGTTTGTGAGGGAGTAAGTTATCCCCAATCCCCCCACACGTCATTCCGGACCTGTTCCGGAATCTCTTCATGCTCATGCTTCATGGGTTTGGAGAGTTGAGAGATTCTGAAACAAGTTCAGAATGACGGGAGGGGGGCAGGAGCAAAATAAAAAAACACCCTCCCGGAATGACCTGCATTTATCACACTTCAAAATCTTTTATTACCTTTAAC
>CAZEWB010000505.1:0-3585 GCA_964515655.1 uncultured Bacteroidales bacterium | reverse complement strand
AGATATAACTGCCTCACCTATAGTTTTGTTAAATTCTGAAATTATTCTTTTTTTTCCGCTATAATAACCAACTATCTTTCCATTTATTTCAGCTACAAACATCACATCGACAAATCCGTTTAATATCGAATTTTCAGCAGATTTTTTAAGCAAAAGGCCTGCCTTTTTATTATCTAAAAAAGGATCCATATGGAATCTGCTATATTTAAAAGATCGCTGCGCTAAATTTGACACTTGCAAAGAATCTTGATTATTTACTACCCGAATAGTAAGATTCTCATTAGAATAATAGTCCTGTGATTCATATCTGCTTTTTTGCGAAGAAAATGTTATCAGAGTGTGTATATAATAGTAGTTATTTGCTACAATATTATTAAAAACCTGACCTACATCCTGGATGTTGTTATTCAGACTAATATCTATATGAAATGGTTTTGAGATAGTCGCTAACTTTTCCTCTAAAGCAGATATTAGCATTTTAATTGTAATACGAATATCTCGAGTGTTTTCTGAAAATACAAGTAAATCCGTGATCCGATAACAGGGGAACCCAAAGTTTTCGCTATCAAAACTATCTTTTGCACATTTAATTATGCCTGACAATTTGTTATCTTGTCTTGCAATATATGAGTAACAGTCTTTGTTTGACAATGAAACAACTGTCCTATTTGTAAAATATTCCTTTAATTGGGAATCGCTAATAAACGAATATTCATGGTAATTTAATTGAGTACGTTGAATATTATTGGCAATCCAACCAACATGAGGTTCTTCGAGCGGAATTATTTCTATCATACTATTCTTTTGGATTTACATGCTTTCTCTTATTATACTTTTAAGTTTTTCTGATATATATACAATGTCTTTTTCTTTCAATTTTGAATACATGGGCAATGTTATCATATTTCTTGATAAATAATCTGTTGCAGGTAATTCAGTATAAAATGATTTATATACTGAAAACCTGTGAACAGATGGGTAATGGATACTTGTTTGAATACCTTCTTCAGCTAGTCTTTTTCTTACTATATCCCTTAGCTCCACATTTGAATTCTTCAGTACAATTGGAAAAATATAATTTGATGAGAATTCCTTATATTTACTAAACGGAATTATTATTCTGTCTATTGATAAAAGGTTATTAAGGTACATCTGGCGCACAAGAATTCTTTTTGAAAGATCTTCTTCAATTTTATCTAACTGAACCAGGCCAATTGCAGCATGAATATCGTCCATACGATAATTATATCCAAGTTCAATTACATCATATTCTGTAGAATGGCCTTTTGATCTTTCAAACGACATAGTTGTCATTCCATGCGAACGCATCAATAAGGCACGTTCACTGTATTCCTTACTATTCGTCGTTATCATGCCACCTTCTCCGGTACTGATATTTTTATTTGAGAAGAAGCTAAAACATCCTATATCGCCTATTGTGCCAAGTTTTTTTCCATGGTATTCGGATAAGGGTCCATGACAGGCATCTTCGACGATTTTGATATTATTCTTATTACATATTCCAATTATTCTATCCATGTTACAAGAGAAACCGCCGTAATGCATTACAATTACTGCTTTTGTTTTGGAAGTTATTTTTCTCTGAATTTCATCAGGGTCAATAGTTGGATTTTCATAGCTTGTAACATCTGCAAAAACCGGCACGGCATCCACATAGCGAATAGCATTTACGGTTGCCACAAAAGTAAGTGAAGGGCAAATAACCTCATCGCCGGGACATACTCCAATAAGTTTAAGAGCAAGGTGTAAACTTGCCGTACAATTGGAAGTTGAAACAGCGTATTTCACATTAAGCATATTTGCAAATCGTTCCTCGAATGCTTTACATCTCGGACCCGTTGATATCCAATTGTCTTTAATTGCTTCAGCGACAGCAAGGCTCTCGCGTTCATCAAAATTCAGGTCAAATAATGGAATTTTGTAAGTCATATTAAGTTGTGATTTTGAATTAATACTATGTAGAATAAAGTAATATGTTTCCTCAATAAAGTTTTCTAACTATAAAGACACATTAACCTATTCTCTTTCTTTTCTTTACCGTTGTCGGCTACATCTTCAAAACTTCCGAAAAGCGCTAAGACGTACTCCTGCTTCTAAATCATTGGCAGGATTTAATATGGCAAAAATATTTTAAACCTTAAAAATACTTTAACTCAGTTTGCTAAAATTGTGTATCATTGATTTACTTGGATCGTAAATAATCAGCAATAATACTTATAATTTGCAATTGCGTTTCTCTTTCTATCTCCGTATCTATTGGTATCGACAATACTTCGTTACAAAGTTTGTTTGAGTTAGTCAGTGGGCAGGGTATTTTTGATATACTTTTAAATGCCTCCTGTTCGTTAAGAGGCAGAGGATAATATATCATTGAAGGGACGCCTTTTTCCTGAAGATAATTTTTGAGTTCTTCTCTTTTACCATTTAATACTTTTAATGTATACTGGTGGTATACATGCGAAGAGAAAGGACTTTGTTCAGGAATAACTATTCCGGGAACATTTTTTAATCCTTCGTTGTAACCCTGAGCGGCATTAAACCTGTGTTGTGAATACTCGTTAAGGTGTTTTAGTTTAACATCAAGAATTGCCGCCTGCAGAGTGTCGAGTCGGGAGTTACAACCGATAACCGTATGAATATATTTTTTTGATTGACCGTGCGAGGCGATCATTCTCATTGCTTTTGCCAGTTCGTCATTATCAGTAAACATAGCACCACCATCGCCGTAACATCCAAGATTTTTAGAAGGGAAAAAAGAGGTGCAGCCAATAATTCCCATTGTGCCTGTATGCTTTTTTGTGCCATCGGGAAAAGTATAAACTGCACTTAACGCCTGAGCATTATCTTCAATTACATGGATATTGTGTTTTTGGGCAAGTTTTAATATTGGCTCCATGTCGCAACTTTGCCCAAAGAGGTGAACAGGAATTATTGCTTTTGTTTTTGGTGTAATTGCCGGTTCAATCAGTTCTGCCGTTACATTAAAAGTATTATAATCAACGTCCACTAATACTGGAGTTAGTTTTAACAAACCTATTACTTCAGCAGATGCAACATATGTAAAGGCAGGAACAATCACTTCATCGCCAGGCTGAAGGCCAAGAGCCATTAATGCTATTTGCAGGGCATCAGTCCCATTTGCACAAGGGATACAATGCTTAGTTCCAGTGTATGCGGCCAGGTTTACAGCAAATTCAGTTACTTTTTTACCATTAATAAATGCGGTTGATTCTAAAACCTCTAATATAGCAGCATCAATATCAGTCTTAATTTTATGGTATTGCGATTTAAGGTCGCACATTTGAATAGGCTTCATATAATTCTTTTGTTCCTTTAGTTCTCTTTGTTCTTTTAGTTCCTTTAGTTCTCTTTGTTCCTTTAGTTCTCTTTGTTGTTTTGTTTATATAGAGTTTGTCAATAATGTCCGATTTAGATTCGAATTATTTTAATGCGAACTTCCATAATGGCATTACCTGTATTACATTATTTTCAATTACTAATTTATTTCTGAATACCTTCTATGATATATTACCCTCTGCCTCTTAACGAACAGGACGCTTTTAA
>CAZEWB010000504.1:0-3592 GCA_964515655.1 uncultured Bacteroidales bacterium | reverse complement strand
ATCCCGGAGGGATTGAATCCCAATAACCCTCGGCGAAGCCGGGGGTAGAAAACAAAGCTAAACCAACCCTGAAAGGGTTGAACCAAAAGTATCTCGTAGTAATTATCTGACTGCGTGGCCGTTCAACCCCTTCGGGGTTGTCATTTATCCTTTGTTATTACCACCGGACTGCGTCCGGGGTTATTGGGATTAGACTCCTTCGGAGTCTTTTTACCGGATTATTTGATTGTTAATAAAACTTCTTCCAACACCTCAAAATGTACTTTAGCCCTTCGCTGACGTACAATTGTATGTGCTTAATATTGTCTAACTTTGTTCGCAGAAAAATAAGAGCAACTTTGTTGAATAAAAAAGTCACAGCAATAATCCTTGCGGGCGGAAGCAGTTCAAGAATGAGCGGCGAAGACAAGAGCCTGCTCCCAGTAAACGGGATTCCGCTTATTCAGCATGTCGTCCGGCAATTGAAAAATCATTTTGATGAGATCATTATCGGCGCAAACGATAAGGAAAAATATTCCTTTTTAAATCTTACAATTGTTCCTGATAAAGAAGAAGGCATGGGTCCGCTTATGGGAATGATTTCGTGTCTTGAAGAATCATCAAATGAAATAAATTTTGTTACCGCGTGTGATATTCCTGTGATGAATATAAAGTTCATTCAAAAAATGCTTAAGGCTGCAACGCTGCACAAAATTGTAATGCCTGTGGGTGATGGAGGAAAATACGAGCCCTTATATGCAGTATATCATAAGCCGGTTGCTGAATATGCCCGCGAAATAATAAACTCCGGAAGCAGAAAGGTGATAGATCTTTTAAAATACAATCCGCATCTGGTAGATTTTAATGATGCGGGCTGGTACAGAAATCTGAATACAAAAGAAGATTATCTGGATTTTGTAAAAAAAGGGTCATGTTAAAAAGTGATGCACTTCGTTAATTGTTATCCCAATATAATTTTCATTAAAAAAAACTGACAGGAAAAATTTTCCTGTCAGTTTCAAAAAAATCTAATGCTTTACATCAATGCAATTACTTAAAACGAACGAATTGCACGCACAGAGAGGGTGGTGTTTTTATCTTCGACGAGTTGAAATCCATTGTTGAAGTATATGGTCCATGCTCCGGATGCATTACTTTCAGTAGAACTCCAATAGGAGCTAAAGGAACCAAAACCACCAATAACAGACCTGTAGGAGTAAAGATTTTGTAACTCCGTCATGCTTGGTAAATACCAGTCACTGTAGATGTCTATTACTAAATTGTCACACAATTCAGCAGCTATACCTGCGGTTGTGCAACCTGCTACAATGTCAGCGGTATTTTGAACGCCATCTCCTAATGAAGAACCATCAGCGCCAGAAAGCTCTGTGAAGAAACAACCCCATTCTGCTGCTGTACTCTGGTCGCCTGGGGCGGCTATAATGCCGTGTACTTCCCCTGTTACGTAACCGGGGTCTGTTGGTTGTAATATATATGCTATTATTCCACCCTGATAACTATCTCCTATTAAAAATTCCTGTGTTACGAAAATTTCCTCATTCCCATACTCTGTGCCCGCACTATTGGTAGCATAAGCACGAACATAATAAGTAGTATTAGATGTTAAACCTGTAATATTACTTGTAAAAGATCCTAATCCAGAGCCGTCGGTTGTTTTACTGTTTGCTATTGTGGGATTTGCAGAAGTGCTCCAGCAAACTCCACGGGCTGTTACCGTACCGCCACCATCAGTTAATACATTACCTCCGCTTTCTGCGGTGGTATATGAAACTGAAGATACCGCTGTGGTAACATCAAGGGTGGGATATGTAGCTCCAGACCAGGTTGGAATGTTTGAAACTGAAAGCTGTAGATACTGACCCTTTTGACCAACAGGCACTTTTACCCATGCTGTGCCATTCCAGTATAGCATGTCTCCCGGGTTAGTTCCTGTGGGCTTGTTTAATATTTGTGCATCACCGCTTGTAGCATTCCAGTCGGCATTTACATTAACTTCAGCGCCGGCTTCAATACCAGCTAACTTTGTTGCATCGGCAGGCGGATAGCTATTTTTTGCTGTGTTTGCCAATACAGCAGCGTTATTAGTTACGCTTGTCTGAAAGTCGCTGACCTGCGAAGAAGTAATGCTGATACCTGTACTTTTATCCCATGCTACAAAAATAGGGTCGGTTTCAGTAAAACTTGTCAGATAACCCATTGTAGCATGATTGCCCCATCCAAAAGCAGTGTTCCAATTAGTAATGTCAGATGATAAAATTCCGTTTGCCGGCGAGGCGACAAATAAAGGATCAACTTCAGTAAAACTCGTTAAATAACCGGCTGTACTATGATTCCCCCACCCAAAGGCAGTGTTCCAATTGGTAATGTCAGATGATAAAACTCCATTTGCCGGAGAGGCAACAAATATAGGATCAACTTCAGTAAAACTCGTTAAATAACCGGCTGTACTATGATTCCCCCACCCAAAGGCAGTGTTCCAATTGGTAATGTCAGATGATAAAATTCCATTTGCCGGCGAGGCAACAAATAAAGGATCAGTTTCGGTAAAACTTGTCAAATAACCTGCAATAGAATGATTTCCCCATCCATAAGCGGTGTTCCAATTAGTAATATCGGGAGTTGTAATTCCGTTTGCCGGCGAGGCAACAAAAACCGGGTCCGTTTCTGTTGTTCCGCCAGTAATGCTCTCAGCTGTTTTAGCATGCAATGCAAAAGGAACGCTTAATAATTGACTTGTTCCTGTAATGGTATAAGTACTTCCGCCTGTCGGGTCTGTTTCTGTTTTAATAAAATAAGGACCCGTTACCCAGGTAATTGTGTCAAAGCCCGTGCCTCCGCCTATTTCAATAGTTGCCAGACCATTAGCATTGGTAGTTGGCGTTTGGATTTCAGTATAGACCACAGTGCCGGTTGGCGACCCTTGCAGAATGGTTATTTGCATTCCTATTTGTGTTGAAGTTACCAGATCGTTGGTAGTATTTCTGATCACTGCCTGATAGCTCATTTTTTGTGGTGCCTGAGCGAACACACTTACCGTTAATAATACGGTTGTAAAAACTGTAAATATTTTTTTCATGACTACTGGTTTTTAATGATTTTAAACGTTTTTACTTCTTTGTCCCCTTGAATTACTTTCAGAAAATAAACGGCAGGAGGAAGATCGCTCATAACAATGCTTGTTTCGCTGCCTTCAATTTTTTTGGTTTCTAAAAGTTTTCCGTTAATGTCGTTGATCTGATAAGTCAGATTTTCTGTTTTGTAGTTTTCTACCTTCAGATTTAAAAAATCTGTTGTCGGGTTTGGATAAGCGGAGAGATTCAGGATAATCCCTTTAGCTTCTTCAAGTCCGGTCACAACTGAAATTTCGAAAGGTTGCTGTACTCCCTGTGCCTCAGAACCATTTATTCCCGTGTTGGTGGAATAAACAACCTGTCCAACGGAGTAACTCACCGAGCCTCCGCCGCCCGAAGCATCACCGCCGGTGGCCGGTATAGCTTCCTGTGCTTGTATTCCTGTCAGCCCAATGCATAACAAGAGTACTGTAGTTAATTTTACTTTTTTGTGTCGCATTTGTGTCCTCCTATTTAAATAG
>CAZEWB010000503.1:0-3593 GCA_964515655.1 uncultured Bacteroidales bacterium | reverse complement strand
CAGTACACTGCGGATTTCAGCACTTTGCCTGCCTCGAACTTTTTTGTTTTTAGAGACGCCCAGGCTAGGTTATCAGAGGTAAACCTAATTTAATAGAATGCAAAAAAATAGGGGGCAATCTGTCCCCTTTTTATTTCTTTACCACGGATTAAGCATTAGAGTGGAATAAAAGCTTAAAAATAAATTCCAAGTTCCAAATTCCAAGCCCCAAGGGACGATCCTTGGAATTTTGGGCTTGGATCTTGAGACTTGGTTCTTTATTGCTAAGCTTCAGAAAAATTCCTAATGCGTAATATGGTTTTAAGACCGGATCATTTACACCCGCAACCGCATGAAGCAGCTTTTTTAACGTACTTTTTGCAGAAATCGCCGAGAACAACTTCAAAATTCGGATAACCTATTTCCTGAAGTTCGTATCCGATCTTTACGCAGGGCTTTTTGATCTTTATGATACGCTGCAGGTCGATAGGAGTTGCAATCACAACTGTGTCGCACGGAGTATTCTCAATAGTTTTTTCGAGGTCTTTTATCTGTTCATCGCCATATCCCATTGCTGGAAGTAATGTGCCGATATTAGGATATTGCGCAAATGTTTCAGCAAGACGGCCAACTGCGAAAGTTCTGGGATCGACCAGTTCGGCTGCGCCATGTTTAAGAGCGGCAACTGTGCCTGCGCCGATCTTCATGTGTCCGTGAGTCAAAGTCGGGCCATCTTCAACAACAAGGCAACGTTTCCCTTTAATAAGTTCGGGTTTGTCAACACTGAGTGGTGAAGCACCGTCAATAACAATTGCATTGGGATTTATTGCAGCAATATTTGCTCTTACAATATTTATATTTTCTAGAGATGCCGAGTCAATTTTATTTATTACAATCACATCTGCAATACGTGCTACCGTTTCGCCGGGGTGGAAAGTAATTTCAGCGCCGGGGCGCAGAGGATCAGCAACACCTACCATCAGGTCGGGTTTATAAAACGGGAAGTCGTTATTTCCGCCGTCCCACAGGATCACATCACAACCACCGGGATCTTTTTCGGCTGCACGAAGAATTGCTTCATAGTCAACACCTGCATAAATGACATTACCGCGTACAACATGCGGTTCGTATTCTTCCATTTCTTCGATCGTGCAATTGTGAAGTTTCAGATCTTCAACAGTTGCAAAGCGTTGTACCTTCTGTTTTACAAGGTCGCCATAAGGCATCGGGTGACGAATAGCAACAACTTTAAGTCCCTTCTTCATGAGAACTTCGATAATGCGGCGCGATGTCTGGCTTTTTCCGCAGCCTGTACGTGTTGCGCCAACTGCAATTACGGGTTTGGTTGATTTCACATACGTATCATTAGGCCCCAAAAGCATATAACTTGCACCTGCTGCCATAACCTTAGATGCAATACTCATTACCTGTACATGACTTACATCGCTATAAGAAAATACACATACATCCACTTTAAGATCCTTGATAAGTTTTACCAGATCCTTTTCATCATGTATGGGAATGCCTTTGGGATACAGGTCTTCTCCTGCAAGTTCCTTAGGATATTTCCTGCCGTCAATATCAGGTATCTGTGTAGCTGTAAAGGCTACAACATTATACATTGCATTGTGTCTGAAAAATGTGTTAAAGTTGTGAAAATCCCGTCCGGCGGCGCCGATGATAATGACGTTCCTCTTTTCCATAGTTTTGGTTTAAAAATTTGCCAAAAATAATTGTTATTTTTTATTTTAAAAGTTTTTGTTAAAAACTTAAGGATTTTTCTTGACAAAATATGTTGTTATTAACATTTTCGGGATTTTTTAATAAATTGTTTATGCTGTATTTGTAACGTGTCTGATTTCTTTTTTTGTTCGATACTCTTTTACTATGTTTAATAACATCAACAGAAATTATTCACATTTTTTACTGTTCGGGCTGTCTGAAGATACTTGCTCTTAATAGCTGTATCAAACTCAATCTGGTTATTGGTTGCGAGGTAGGTTTGGAAATTGGTTATTGGTTGTATGGTGGGGCTGCTGGTTTCTGGCTGCTGGTCTCTGGTAACCAGTAACCAGTGACGAGCAACCAGCAACCAGTTGCCCAACCTATCAACTTTATACCATAATAGCATCCATTTTTTTTGTAACTGTATGGTGTTTATCAGGATTTTTGTAACTTTATTAAAATTTTCCTTATGAAGAAGTTGTTCATTATCATGTTCCTTTGCTCACTTGTTTCAGGAAATGCATTTTCGCAGCCCGTTCAGGGGCAGGTGATACAGAACACTAATCCGTACATAGTCAAAGTATGGGGCAACCATTACGAAAGAGGCTACGCCATGGGCTACCTGCTTGGCGGACAGATCGCAGATATTTATTCCAATTATGTTGCTCCCCAGTTCGGTTCCAACCTGGCTCTGGCCAAACTGATGATACAGCAGGGACTTTTTGATATTGATTCCGTTTTTATCAGTGAAGCGCATGGTACGATAAACGGCATTACAGATGCCGGATTCAACAGCCAGGGTCTCGATTACCTCGATGTTCTTGTAGGAAATTGCTTTCTCGATTTTCAGAATATTTCATCTTTCAAAAATCTTAAAATAAAATCTCCCGGTTGTTTCAGCCTTATCAGTTGGGGAGATACTACTTCGGGTTCCGAACTAACTGGTAAAAGCATAATAACCCGGCACCTTGACTGGTCAACTGATCCAAGTGTTATTAATAATCAGGCCATCATTGTGCATTTTCCTTCCGACCCGGGCGAACAGCCATGGCTGTTGGTAGGTTTTGCGGGACAGATGGGCGTCCTCAGCGGAGTCAATCAGTCCGGTCTTGGGGTCTTCCAGCACAGCATGTCCGACAGCTATGCTCCCGGAACATCAACCATGCATTACGAACCGATATGGTTTTGTCTACGCCGTGCTCTTGAACAGACCGACATTAACAACGATGGTGTTTGCAACACGTTAGACATGCGTGCCGCTACGCTTGAAAATATGAACGGATTCGCCGATGGGTTCATCGTTTCGGCAATCGCCCCCAACACTTTTAACAACGACAGCCTTTGCGCGATGATAGCTGAACTTGCGCCTGTTACACCGTTGCAAACATTCAGAGATAATACTTATCCGGACTCGATCCCGGGTGATAATATTTATGCTGCCAACTACGAAATAAAACGCAACGGCCACATGCATTTCTGTTTCCGTTATGACCAGACAAGAAACGCACTTAATGCGATCAATGGCGAAAATATTGGCCGCAACGAAAGCTGGTCAATAATGGCCGACTCCAGTAATGCCGGCCTCGGTAATGTACAGATGATGCAGTATGTTCCCGAAGACAACGAACTCCTTCTTGCAATCCACCCCGGAGATGCACCCGCTTATGAATGCACACCTGTATTGTATAACCTGAACTCCCTTTTTACACTCACTTCTGCTTCTGTTACCACTCAAGACAAACAGGGGATATATCCCAACCCCGCAAACGGAACTTTAAATGTCACCATAAACCAAAACTGCAAAGGGCCATTTTACATAACATTATAAGACATCAGCGGCAGAGCGGTTCTGAACACAAGCAACAACCAAACCATACACACCCAACACA
>CAZEWB010000502.1:0-3595 GCA_964515655.1 uncultured Bacteroidales bacterium | reverse complement strand
ATAAAATTCTAACAAAGATCATTTCTGCAGCAGCAACAGCAGGAATATATAGTAATTTAGAGCCTTGTAGGATAACAAATGCGCTGGACAGGAAAGCAGATATCAATAGTGGCCATCGTGGCAGCGACCTCATTCATGGGGACCTTTTTAATATCCTCTGTCAACATTGCGTTGCCTGCCATTGAAAAAGATTTCGGGCTCGATGCTGTTTCGCTTAGCTGGGTAATTACTGCCTTTCTTCTGGCAGTTGCCATGTTCCTGCTGCCTGTCGGCCGCTTTGGTGACCTTACCGGGATACGGCGACTTTTCAAGGTCGGGGTGATCTTTTTTACAGTTTCGTCGCTCATGTGCGGGCTTGCAACTGACAGTTTATGGCTTATCATTTTCCGTTTCATCCAGGGCATGGGCGCGTCACTCACAACAACTACAGGGCCGGCAATACTTGTCTCATCTTTTCTTCCGCAGCAAAGAGGAAGGGTTCTTGGCATTTCCGTTTCCTCGGTCTACCTCGGGCTTGCAGTAGGACCGTTTGCCGGAGGGCTTATAACGCAATACATCGACTGGAGGGCAATATTCTTTGTTGCATCCGCGCTCGGGATAATTACCACCATTATTACTTTTCTTTATCTCGGAAAAGATGAACCCACCGGTAACACAAGCAAAAAAGTTAACCTTACAGGATCTGTCATTTACATGCTTGGACTTGTTGCCCTTGTGTACGGATCGTCGCAGATACCCAGGACGCTTGGATGGTCGCTTATGGGCGGAGGAGCACTTGCCCTTGTTGTTTTCTGGATAGTCGAGAACAGGTCGGCCTTTCCTGTAATCGAAACCAAACTTCTAACCCACAACCGCCTTTTTGCATATTCGAACATTGCAGCCCTCATCAATTACAGCGCAACATACGCTATAGTTTTTCTACTGAGCCTTTATCTTCAGAAGATCCACAAACTGTCGCCACGCGATGCCGGACTTATACTCATCGCCCAGCCCATAATGATGGCTCTTTTCTCGCCCCTGGCCGGAAGGCTTTCCGACCGCCTGCATGCACGATATCTGGCCACATCAGGAATGACAATGTTAACGATAGGCCTAACTGCTTTTGCTTTTCTTACTCCCGAAACACCCGAATGGCTGATGGTTGTATTGCTTATGTGGGTGGGACTTGGCTTTGCCCTTTTCTCATCTCCAAACATGAACACTATAATGAGTTCCGTGAATAAAAACCAATACGGCCTTGCATCAGGAACAGCTGCAACAATGAGAGTTCTGGGACAGATAGTAAGTATGACCATCGCCACACTTTTCTTTGCCGGGATCATAGGAACACAGGCCATTGAAACCGTACCCAACGATCTTTTCATGAAAGCTGTAAAATGGGCATTCATAATTTTTGCAATTTTGAGTTTAGCCGGGATATATTTTTCGTACTATCGGGGAAAAGTAAACAAGCAAGAGTAACATAAAAATTAACTACAATGAAAATCACATTCGAGCCTATGTCTGCTTCCCACGGAAGTGAGATCATGAGCATTTTCAACTGGTATATCGAAAACAGTTTTTCGGCGTATCCCGATAAAGTATTGCCTCCTGAGTTTTTTAGTAAATTTCTTGAAATGACAAAGGGTTACCCGGCTTTTACAATATTTGCTGATGACAAAGTTGCCGGATTTTGTTTTCTGAGGCCATACAATCCCTTCCCTACTTTCAGGGAATGCGCGGAGATAACATATTTCATACATAAGGATTACACGGGCAAAGGTATCGGCAAAACAGCTCTCGACAAACTTGAAGAAGGCGCAAGACAGATGGGCATAAAAACAATACTGGCAAGCATCGCTTCAGAGAATGGCCAGAGCATTGCCTTCCATAAAAAGAACGGCTTCCGCAACTGCGGCTGCTTCGAAAAAGTTTTGAGCAAACACGGAAAAAAGTTTGATGTGGTGTGGATGCAGAAAGATATTTGAAACTTTGAATCCGAAATCATAAATCCGAAAACCTGACCTTCTTTTTGACACGAATTTCACTAATTTTCACTAATAAGGATTCGTGTTCCTCCTATGTTCAATCTCTATGTGCTCTATGTGCCTATGTGATAAAAAGCAATTAAAATGAACCACATAGACACATAGTTCACATTAGGAAAAATCACATAGAATTTATTCGTGTTTATTCGTGCAATTCGTGTCTATATGGACTGCATAGTTGTATTGCTTCGGAATTAGTGCATCGATTTAATATTCAGCAAACTGCTGTGTTCAGAAGACCGAGGCCAAAGACGGGGATTGGCATGAGTCCCGGGCATTGCCGACTGTCAATTGCCAACTGTCAATTGCAGACTGCCCGCTGCCAACTCCCGTCTTCGGTCTCCGGTCTTCCGTCACCTTTGGCGTAAGCGGCCTTTCGGATTTCGGATTTATTCCCTAATTTTATACTTTTCTATAACCAGTGAGTTTTTATAAGAACCTTCAGATATTCTATTTTTCCGGCACAGGTAACGCCCTTTCTGCCGCTACATGGATAAAAGAAAAAGGAGAAAAGAGCATACTTGTAACACATATTCAGTCGATAGAGCAAAACAACAAAGTAGATATTGAACAGAAAGAAGGAAGGTCGCTCATTGCTTTTACATATCCTACTCACGGATTTGCACCACCGTGGATAATGCTTAAGTTCATGTGGAGATTTCCACGCATTCCAAATGCCGATGTTCTGTTCGTAAACACCAAAGCCGGTGCTAAGTTGTGGAAGTTCTTTATTCCGGGAATGACCGGCCTTGCCCAGTGGCTGCCAATATTCATATTCTGGCTCAAGGGGTATAAAGTGAAAGGCTCGCTTCCTCTGGACATGCCTCACAGCTGGATATCCTTCTTTCCTCCCAATCCCGATTCATGGAACGTTAAAATAACTGCCCGATGCAAAAGGATTACCGGCAGAATGTGTGATAAGGTTTTTTCGGGTAAAAGATATTTCCGCTATACGGTATGGACACAGATGTGGTTCGATATTTCTGTCTCATGGATCACTCCCTTTTACATTTTCTGCGGAAGATTCTTCCTTGCAAAGACCCTGTTCTCGTCGTACAAATGCAATAACTGCAGGATATGCGAAAAGTATTGTCCTGTACATGCAATTGAGATAAGGAACAACATGCCATACTGGAAATACACCTGCGAAAGCTGCATGAGGTGCACCAATATCTGTCCGAAAAGGTCCATCCAGTCATGGGTGACAAGGATATTGCTTTTGTTCTATCTGCTGGTTTTCCTCGGACTTACATACACAACATTAAACTACCACATTATTACAATAACAGCATCTGTATTGTTCTTCCCGTTATACTGGCTTTTTATAAAACTGATGCATGTAAGGGTATTCAATATCATTTTCACATATACATCTCTTACAAGATACTGGGGAAGGTACATTGCGGCAGGGTTGAAGTATAAGGATCTTAGAAAATAAAAGAATGTTCAATGTCAAACAAACAACTAACAATGTACAAATATCATTTCTGTTCGGGATTTTTGTTTTTATTGTTCATTGAAAATTGAGCATTTGGCATTGTTCATTGACACGATTACAATTTTATTAC
>CAZEWB010000501.1:2202-3599 GCA_964515655.1 uncultured Bacteroidales bacterium | reverse complement strand
ATTTCATCACCATGTGTCATGAAATTTAATACAGGTATTCAACGAATTATATTTCTTTATCACAACTGACTAAGTCTTATTGCCTTTTTCAAATACAAGATAGTGAGAGGGGACACAAAGTCCCCTGATAACTAAACCAATTATTATGAAAAAGAAAAATGGAACTGGAACAATGAAAAAGACCGTAACGGTGAAGGAACTGCACATGCACCCGATGTGCAGGGATTTCTATGAAATTTCGCCTCAAGAAGACGAAAGCCTCATGAAGGACATCGAAGAGAACGGGCTCATATCGCCAGAAATATGGGCCACTGCGAACAATGAAGTATACGTGGGCAACAGGAGGGTCAGAGCTCTTCAGGCGATTGATCCTGACAAGACGATAGAGGTCAACATCGTGGATTTGTGCGGAAGTGACATTCTCGATTTCATGGTGTCATCGAACAAGCAGAGGAAGAAGAAAACCAGAGACCTCTACAATGAAATAATGGCGCTAAAGAAAAAACTAAGCCCGGGACAGGGAAGAAGGAACGACCTTAAAGGGAATTCAAATATTAACACGGATGCCGAAATCGCAAAAAGGATCGGCATGTCAGCAGGAACGTTCAACAAGATAATATTCATTTACGAACATGATCCGGATATGGGACATGTCATAGACTCGGGCGATGAATCGATAAATTCTGCATGCAACAAGCTCCGAACAGAAAAGTACAAAAACGGCAAAGGAAAATCAAAAAAGAGCGAAGCATCCCGTTGTTTTCGATCATGGGAAGGGGAAAACAGCAGCGACAATGAACCCGTGCAGGATGTGATTAAAATATCCGTGCAGGAAAATAAAAACACAAAGCATTTGTTCACACTCACCAACGGCACAAGAATAATAGTTGAAATAGAATTTATTGAACAAAATATAACGGCATGAAGAACTTTGCAGAATTCACACTTAAATTCGGTTCGTTCTTTACATGCGGGGGCGGATCGTCAATAGGCGCCATAATGGCTGGTCTAAAGGATATTTTCGCGTGTGACATAAATCCCGTTGCGAAAAAGGTATTTGAAGCAAACCGTCACATATTCGGGGATGCCTTGTACCTCAACGCGGACGTCAGGGCACTCCAGCCCGACGAATTGCTTAAAACAAGCGGGCTGCATCCGGGGGAACTGGATTTGCTCGAGGCTTCGCCGCCCTGCAAATTCATTTCGAGAACCAATCCCCAGGCAAGGTGGGATCATCCGATGAATTTCTTGTATCGCGAATTGTTCAAACACATGACCCCGACAGGCATCTACCCGAAGGTGGCAGTCATGGAAAACGTGGACGCACTTCTGGACAAAGATTTCAAGCCGCTTTATGATATGATTATTTCGGAAGCCCGCTTGCTGAATTACAATTT
>CAZEWB010000501.1:0-2192 GCA_964515655.1 uncultured Bacteroidales bacterium | reverse complement strand
TGTGTTGGGTGTGTTTGGGGGTGGGTTGACTGCAAAATACTACGGGGTGCCACAGAGCAGGAAACGGGTCATTTTCATCTTTGTTCGCAAGGACATTGGAATATACCCCGAGTTGCCAGACCCGATTGGGCACGTCATTCCTATATCAGATGTTATTCCTGGTATAATCGGATTTAGCGATAGTAATTATGGTAAGGGATTTAATTATAAATCCAGTGTGTGCCGTACCCTCACTACATCGGACAGCCTCCTATTTCATTTTAAGTGTAGGATAAGAAAACCTACTATTGAAGAACGAAAGGCCATTATGACGTTTCCTGCAAACTACATTTTGCCGGTCAGTAAAACTGCTGCGTTGGATATTCTCGGAAACGCCGTGCCGCCTATGCTAATGTGTCATATTATAGAGACAATCAAGAAGAATATACTTCTTCCATACTATGAACACCTTAAAGACGAAAAAAAGGGAAGTAATGCTATTTTTTACCATAACAACGTGTAATAAGTATGCCTATAACGAGCTGCATATCAAGCACAGGGGATGCGACAAAACGTCTGGCTGACATAATACCAGCTATAGGACATAATGTAATAATGTCGGTATTGCATCTGCATGATTTTCTGCCTCTTAC
This sequence comes from uncultured Bacteroidales bacterium, assembly GCA_964515655.1. GTDB lineage: Bacteria > Bacteroidota > Bacteroidia > Bacteroidales > GWA2-32-17. The sequence goes on along the minus strand of CAZEWB010000501.1, from coordinate 1,560 downwards.
GAATTATCGCATTTGTCTGGTATCTAATACCTTACAAAATATTAAAAATGGTTTTTCTTATGATTGAAACGCTAAAATTCGCAAAAAACACCAGGTATACACACCCGTGTCGCTCGGATTGCGCACCTTCACATGGATAAACTATTATTAACTGAACTGGCAGGAATACTCAAAGTCAAGAAGGTTGACTCCGTAAGGCTATGGTGTCTGGAAAGAAAAATACAGGTCTTCGGCAGGCGCGGACACCGCTGGGTGCTCGCCATGGACGTTGCCATCGAGATGGACAGAGACCTTATCGCCCACCTCATCGAAAGATACGGAAAGGAACATTGGTTCTCTGTATACAAGATATACCTCGACAACGACACTGAGAGACTCATCGGATTGAAATTCGCTTCCGCGTTAGACCAGAAAAACAGAAAGTTTTCTGGTTACACTCCAAAGAGCGAGATCTCTGCCAAGTTCTTAAACAATTTACCATGAAAAAGAAAATGCTTGACTACAGGAAGTTCCCGGGACTGAAAGTCTTTTGCAAAAAATGCGGATACGAGGTTCACAACATCGGTGAAGGGGGTCTCAAGACGAACTGTTCCCACCCGATAGAATTCCAAACTTACAAGGCAGTGTTCAGGGAGTCGTCAACTGGAATGAGGAAAACGAGAACACTAAGCACCTCCAGTTACAACGAGGCGGTATCCGAGGTGCTGAGGTTTAAGGAAGAACTCAAGAACCCAGTATCAGCAGCACTGCTCCGCATCGAAGTGAATGAGAAGCCCATGACTCTCGCCATCTGCATGAAAATGTATCTGGACTACCTAAAGGGGGTTGGAGTTCTTGAATTTGAGAAGAGAGAAAGGAACAAGACATATATCGACAATATGAATAGGTACTGCAATTATTTCTTGCGTTTCCTGAAATCCATGGGGCTTGAAACTCGTACAATTCGGGTTGACGAGATAACCGATCGTATAGTGGAGGAATACTATAGGTATGCAAAGAATGAAACCGAGAGCAACTCTACATTCAACGGTATGTTCAAACCACTTAAGGGCTTATACAGATTCCTTATTGACAGACGCGACTATTTAATAAGGAATCCGTTCAAGAACATTCCATGCCTTGCTGAAGGAGGCGATCCCATATCCTTCGACTACAGCGATGTTTTGAAAATAAAACAGGCAATCAAGCCAGAGGAAGCCTTCGTCTACTACCCTTCAAGTAACCGCAAAAGCATGTACAAGGACTGGCTTGCAGATGCTATTGACCTCGCGCTTTTTACCGGAGTGAGAAGAGAGCAAATAGTCGTAATGAAATGGACTGACATAATCTTCGATGCTAACGGCAAGCCTGAATACATAAAGTCGAACAACCTTAAAGTAAACCGAATGCAAAACAGGAACGGGACGAAGAAGGACAAGTACGTGCACGTCCCCATTAGCAGCGAACTGAAGGAACTGCTGATCAGAATGGGACTGAACGAGAACAAAGGGAAGGACATGTACATTCTTGCCCCCAACGAAAAAAAGAAAAGGGAAACAAACACCCAAACACACCCAACAC
>CAZEWB010000500.1:0-3600 GCA_964515655.1 uncultured Bacteroidales bacterium | reverse complement strand
GGCAGTTCCGGAACCGATTATAATTACTTCCGAAGGATTAACGCCTGTAATTCCGCCAAGCATCTCGCCTTTTCCCTCATGTACATTGCTCAGATATTCCGCGGCGATCAGAACGGCCGTGCTGCCGGCTATTTCACTCATTGACCTTACTATCGGAAAACACTCGTTTTCATCTTTAATGAGTTCGTATGCCAGGGCAGTGACCTTTTTTTCAGAAAGCCTTTTAAAAAAGTTCGGAGTTTGAGTTGTCAGGTTCAGTATGGAAATAACAGTGGCCCTTTCTTTGAGCAGTCCGATCTCCATATCCGACGGGGGAGAAACTTTAAGGATTATATCACAACTAAAGACCTCTTCCTTGTTGTCTACCACCTTTGCTCCGGCTTCGCTGAACTGAATATCCTGAAAGTTGGCCTTGATGCCGGCATTCGACTGTATATACACATCATGGCCGTCGTTTATCAGCATTTCAACAGTCATAGGAGTAAGCGCTATTCTGTTCTCGTTCCTGTCCTCTTCGCGCGGAATGCCAATAGAGAAGGTCTTTCGTGATTTTTTTATTTCTAGCTTTTCGGGATTGGGCATCAGCATTGTTTTCGAAAGCGATGTCCTTTTTCCTGACTGACGGGATTGTTCTATCATTACATGATTATTTTTTCCGGAGTTAAAAGTACTGCAAAAAAACGTCTTTGTCAATAGCAGTAAATTCCTATGTGATAATTTAAGTGTGGGAAGCACGAAGTTGGAAGCACGAAGTCGCATGTGTCGTGGGTAGTGAGCGGGTTTTTATAAATCCCATTCACTGGCTCATGCCCCCCTCAACTTCGCGCTTCGTGCTCCTGACTTCCCACACTTTAAATAAACCAACACGAATTTTTGTTGGACTAATAAATAAATCAAATAGGTATAATATAAACCACCAGAAAAAAAGGTGATAACTGCGGGTAAAATGTTGCTTGTTTGTCGTTAAAAAATATTACCTTCAACCCTTTCTAATTTCTTTGTATTATGTCATGTACAGATGTGCTTCTGGGATTACAGTGGGGCGACGAAGGTAAGGGCAAAGTAGTTGATTATCTTGCTCCAGGTTATCATGTTATTGCCCGTTTTCAGGGTGGCCCCAACGCCGGTCACACCCTCGAGTTTGATGGTAAAAAATACGTCCTCCATACCATTCCTTCCGGTGTTTTCCGCAAAGATGTAATGAACATCATCGGAAACGGGGTCGTGATTGATCCGGTTGTTTTTTCTAAAGAGATAGATATGGTGTCAGAACAGGCGCCGGACGTCCGCGACAGGTTATTCATTTCTTCCAGAGCACACCTTATCCTTCCCACGCACAAAATGCTGGATGTTGCATACGAAAAAGATAAAGGGGCTTCCAAAATCGGTTCTACACTCAGGGGAATCGGCCCGACTTATACCGATAAGTATTCCCGTAACGGGATCCGTGTGGGCGACATTATGCAGCCGGGATTCAAGGACAAAATGAAAAAAGCGCTGGAGAATCACTATAGAATTCTTGAAAACTTTGGGGTTGAAAAACCCAGTGATATTCAGCTGATGGAATTTTATGCCGGTCTTGATGTCATCCGCTCTTTTCCTGTCGCCGAGACCGAGTATCTTATCAACAGGTGGATGGCCGAAGGGAAAAAAGTCCTTGCCGAAGGAGCACAGGGAACAATGCTTGATGTGGATTTCGGATCATATCCTTATGTCACTTCTTCCAATACCACATGCGCAGGAGCGCCCGTAGGGCTGGGAATCTCCCCTTCAAAGACCGGTACGGTATATGGACTGTTTAAAGCATACTGCACAAGGGTTGGCAGCGGTCCTTTCCCTACGGAACTTCATGACGAAACGGGAGAAAGACTCAGAAAATCAGGAAATGAATTCGGTTCAACTACCGGCCGGCCGCGTCGCTGCGGCTGGCTTGACCTTGTTGCGCTGAATTACGCAATAATGATCAACGGAGTTGACAAACTTATTATGACCAAAGCCGACGTGCTGGACGGTTTTGAAGAAGTAAAGATCTGTACTTCGTACAATCTCGAAGGAAAAGAAACAAAAGACCTTCCGTTCACATTATCATCAGGCAACCTTTTCCCGGTTTACACAAGTTTTAAAGGATGGGAAAATCTGGCTGGTGTGAACAAAAAAGAGGATATGCCGGAATCTTTCTGTAATTACATCCGTTTTATCGAAGAAAATACCGGGGTGCCGGTTAAACTGGTATCTATGGGTCCCGGACGGGATGCAATTATTGAGCGATGATCATATGACTGTGTTACGCTTTATAATAGTATTGCTGTTTTTTCTTTACCCTGTTTTTGTTTTTTCCCAGAATAAAAAGGCTGTTGCTGTCCGCACAGATCAGCCTCCGAAAATTGATGGTATTGCCGAAGATCTGTGGCAGAAATCTGTTCCATTCAGCGATTTTATTCAGTACGATCCATGGAATGGTGGCGTAGCTTCACAGAAAACAGAGGTGAGAGTGCTATATGATGACAAAGCCATATATGTGTTCGGAACTATGTACGATAACGCACCCGACAGCATCCTGATGCAGCTCGGAAACAGAGATGAAAGTCCTAACGCCGACTATTTTTCAATAATGTTCGACACTTATAACAATCAACAGGATGCGTATGTCTTTACATTATTTTCTTCAGGTGTGCAGGCCGACCGTAGAATGAAGGACTTGAATTACAATGCAGTATGGGAAAGTAAAACAGTCGCCGACAGCAAAGGATGGTATGCTGAAATACGTATACCTTATTCTGCAATACGCTTTCCCGCCAAAGAAGTTCAGGAATGGCGTTTTCAGGTCGAAAGGAGTATACGGCGCACAAGAGAATCAGATATATGGTCGCCCGAAATAAAGGAAGCTGAGAACAATCTCGTGTACTGGGGCTATCTTAACGGGCTTGAAAAAATCGAACCGCCGTTACGACTATCGTCAACACCTTACATTTCGGCAGGCATAGAACATTACCCGTATGATGTTCAGGGAATGAGCAACATTAGCGGGTTCTATGGTGGAGGACTTGATCTGAAATATGGAATAAATGAAAGTTTTACGCTGGACATGACGCTGCTTCCCGATTTCAGCCAGGTGCAGTCGGATGATAAAGTGAAAAACCTGAGCGCATTCGAAACAGTGTACGAGGAACAGAGACCGTTCTTCAAGGAAGCTGTTGACCTTTTCAGCAAAGGAGATATTTTCTATTCAAGACGCATCGGAAGAACACCGCGCGGGTTCTACAACACAGAATATTTAGCCGACTCCGGCGAAATCGTCAGGACGAACCCGAATGCCGCAAAACTGATAAATGCCTTTAAAATATCGGGCAGGGGAAAGAATGGACTTGCAATCGGATTATTCAATGCTTTCACAGCAGATACATGGGCATTATTGGAAAACAGTAACGGCGAAAAACGAAGAGTCCTTACCGAACCTGCGGCAGATTATACCGTCCTTGTACTCGACCAGGCGCTCAAAAACAACTCTTCGGTTTATTTTACCAACAGCAGTTTTCTCAGGAATTATCCGAATTACAGTTCAAATGTTTCGGCAGCCAGTGTGAACCTGAGCGAGAAATC
>CAZEWB010000499.1:0-3615 GCA_964515655.1 uncultured Bacteroidales bacterium | reverse complement strand
CCCGTGTATCTGCATCCGAATCATGGGCTTCGGTCATTTCTTTTCCGCAATAGAACTTATATGCAGCGCTCAGGTCCCTTGGTTCTTTTTTGTGAAATATTATCTGAACGTCAATAAGGTTATACCTTTTGAAGTCTATGTCAACTCCTGCGCGGACCAGTTCCTCGGCAAGAAATGGCATATCGAAACGTGTTGAATTGAAACCGGCAATATCGGCCCCTTCAAAAGAACGGGCGATCAAAGCAGCAACTTCCTTGAACATGGGCTTGTCTTTTACATCTTCGTCTGTGAAGCCATGTATTTCGGTTGACTGCGGAGGAATAGGAATGCCCGGATTAACAACAAAGGTCTTCATTGTCTCCTTCATATTTGGTTCAATACGCAGAATGCTTATAGATATTATCCTGTCGTGAATTATACTAAGGCCGGTTGTTTCGATATCAAAAACAACCAAAGGTTTTTTAAGAGACAATGACATATTTATTTGTTAAGGATTAAGATAACATTTTCACTTATCACCGGTTCGGGAGGCTGCTCGTCTGCAATATATATTTTCTTTGTATATACTGATGTGCCTTTAGCTTTAACAGTAACTGTGTAACTTCCCGGAGTCATTGCGAAGGTATATTTTGAGTTTCTGGGATTCACAGGAATTGTTCCTACTTCCTTTCCGGTTACGTCATTTACAACTTTGAATTCAACAGAATTCAGTATATCGGGCTTTTCATTCACAGGCATCTGCTTTTCACCTGAAGAGATCATCACGCTTCCGGTGTGGATCACCTCTGTCGGCGGGATATCATTCATTATTATACGGTATATGTCAAGTCCTCCGATACCCAGGTCATCATATTTGCTTGTATATCCGTAACGCCCGTTTGTTGTGTAAATGATGTTGAAATTGTCGTACATATCATTGATAGGATACCCGAGATTACGGGGTTCGGTCCATATGCCTTCTTCAAAATGATCTGAAACGAAAACATCATAGCCGCCCATACTGCCGTTCCCGTTTGAAGTAAAGTACAGATGCTCACCATTGGCAGTAATATATGGAAAGTTTTCATCGAATTCAGTATTTATAGGCTCTCCCATATTCTTTGGCATACCGAAAGTGCCATCAGGTAGTCTCTGAGCCAGGTAAATATCATATCCCCCAAAACCGCCGGGCCTGTCACTTGCAAAAAATAATGAATCGCCAGTTTTACTTAAGGACGCTCCCATTTCGGCATATTTCGTATTAATGTTCTTATCAAGAGGAACAAGCTCTGTGAAATTCCCTTTATTGCGTTCAGAAACATATATGTCATTAGGGGCATTTAGCCTGTCAACATTAACAAGCAGAATATTACCGTCTTTCCCCAGACCGACGATCTGTTCGCTTTCGTCGCTATTGATCATTGACCCTGCCGATTTAGCCATAGCCCACTGACGGCTAAGATCTTTCTGGCAATAATAGACGCATTTAATAAACTGCTGATACTCGTTGTCATATTTTCTGTTCGTTGAAAAATACAAAAGCTGTTCATCTTCTGTAATTATCGGAATGTAATCATCCTGTTTGGAATTTACATTTGGACCAAGGTTCTCGAAAGTAACATTAAGAGGTTTTGCCATGTACTTTTTTGCGTTCTTGCAATATGCAAGAAGTCTGTCAGCCTCTATTCTTTCATCAGGATCTATCTTACCTTCCAGATATTCTTTATCAAGAGATAAGGCTTCATCGAACCTTTTTGAATAGTATAATGCTCTTGCCATGTCATACTTCATAGAAGGTATTGGATTCTTGGATAAACTATCAGCAATTTTCAGATACTGCAGAGCTTCAGTTTTATTCTCATTCGTGTTCAGTATACATATTCCCAGCCGGTAATTAACTTCTGAATCATCCTTAAAATATTTATATACCTTTTTGTATTGTCTTAATGCAACCTCATAATTAAAATCATCATAATTTGCATCTGCATCGCTCTTATCGGGTTGGGCAAATGAGAAACAACTGACTGTCAGAATAAATAATATTGTAAAAACCCATCTTAACATAGAAAAAATATTTAAAAAAAACCTATTTCATTTTTTTCGGAACTAATACAAATTCCTTGTCCATTTCAGGAATAAACAAATTTCGCTCCATAATTTCAATTTTTTCCCTGTAAGTTTCATAACCTTCATTTTCTATAACTAATTCATAATTCCCGGATGGCAAAATGACTACAAATCTTTTAAGATATGAATTAAATGTATAACTGCCATAAACATTGGCCTTGCTGTCGAGAATCTTTATGTCCAGTTCATAAGGATTGCCGGTCCATTGGTGTACACCGACAGAATCTTTAACTCCGATATAACCGGTAATAACAGCACAGGGTTCATCTATTTCCAGAAAATTGATCCTGTAGAGATCCATCCCTCCGGTACCATCTGATCTGTACGAAGAAACATAAGCATACTTCCTGCTTGCATTAAACGAAATATTTGTGTTGTCAGAGGTAGTATTCACCGGGTAACCAAGATTTTTGGGTTTGTTCCATTCCCCTGTCATTTCATTCATGTTTGTTACAAAAAGGTCGAAACCGCCCATGCTGTTATGCCCTTTGGAAGCGAAGTAAAGAGTCCTTCCGTCGGATGACATATGCGGGTTAAAATCATCATACGGTGTGTTAATTTGTGAACCAAGATTTCTGGGTTTACTCCATGTGCCATCGGGCATCTTTTTCAATATGTAGAGATCGCTTCCGCCCAAAGTGTTTTCGTATCGTGCCGACACTATCATGTTGTTCATTTCTTCGTCAAGTGAAACACCGTCGATCCAATTTTTCGACATTGTAATGGCATGGAGAGGATTCAGTTCATCAACTCTGAGGCTTTTGCTTTTCTTCTTCCAGAACTGTACTTCGCTGAACTGTCCTTCCTGATGAGTACAAATACCAATCAATTTTCCGTCCTGCGAGATCCACGCGGGGTATTCATTATCAAAAGTACTTACTGCTTTCATCTGAACAGGGAAAGTCCACCCTTCTTTTTCGGAATAACTTATATATACGTTTTCGTCGTAACCCTTGTAGACCGGATCATACCTTTTATTTGAAGAAAAAAGAATATACGACTCATCCTCGGAAATGTACGGATATAACTCATCCATAGTTGAATTTACAATTGAGCCGAGATTTGTAAAAGTGACTTTTAGAGGATTATTCATAAGTTCAATGCCGGATGCACACATTTCTACAAGACGGCTGACGTCCTCAGCTTCATCTCCGGTGTTGTTTTCCTTATATTTATTGAAGCATGTCATTGCCTGTTTCAGTTCATGCCTGTACATATAAACAAGTCCCAGATAGTATTCAAGTTTTGGAAACTCAGCTTGAGAAGTCCTTGCTTTCAGGAAATACTTATCTGCCGCAGCAAGATCATGGCGAAGCATAGTGTGGCAAACTCCTGCCTGGTAATAATAATACATTCTGCTGCTGTCGGCTTTTATCAGTTTTTCATATACTGTCAGCGCTTCAGGCATGTTATTATCCGAAAGAAATTTTTCGGCCTGACCCTGAAGTTCAGTAATATATTCACTTTGTGATTTGGAAGTCCAACACACACCCAAACACACCCAACACA
>CAZEWB010000498.1:0-3640 GCA_964515655.1 uncultured Bacteroidales bacterium | reverse complement strand
TGTGTTGGGTGTGTTTGGGGTGGGGTGTCAGAATATTTATCATTGGCAACATAGTTTTCAGCAATAGTAAAATAGACAGTGCATTCAGTTTCCTGCATAATTCGTATTGCGGAACTGTCGGACAGTTTGGAGAAAGATCTTATTCCCAATTCATCATAATTGGGTTTTTTATTTCTGATAAGGATATGCTTTATATTTACCTGTGCACTGTCGTTGCTGTTGCCGGTCGGCTCATATAATTCACCCCATAAAACCACTATTGCATTTGTTTTCTGCCCCTCCCCGTATGCATCTTCCTGTGATGAAATACTGTATTTTGCAGCAGGATCATAGATCACTTTTAACGGTAATTTCAAATCCAGCGCTTTTTGCCTGATACGGTTTGCAAGAGCTTCTTCAATTTTAATATTTATGTTCGGATTCTCCTGGAGCACATTAAGAGGTAATATCAGAACAATAAAACTGTCTGCTTTTTGTTTAAGGGGGATCTCCTGTTTCACTATTTCTTTATGACCAGCAGGTATAAAATAGATCGAAAGAATGGCAATTATGACCGCTGCGGGTAAAACAAATAAGAGAATTCTTTTTACCAGGCCACTTCTGTCACTCTTTTTGTCAACGAGGTCAGCATGCTCGCCTTTAAACCTTGTAAGTTCAGTCTCAAGAGCAATAATTCTTTTTCTTGCGGAGTCAAGTTCATTTAGTTTTATTTCCGACAGCCGCAGGTCTTCTGCCAGCCGGGTTATCTTATCCTGCTCTTTTTCCTGTTCCTGTTTTTTTTCTCCTTTGAATTCTTCGAGCTTCTTTTCCAGTTCCTCCTTTTCCGACAGCAGTTTTTTTCTTTCTTATGAACCGCTTATCATTGTTGATCTCCGCCGGCTTTTCGGTGAATTGCAATATGCCTTTTTTTAATTCCACCGGAACGGAAGATTTAAGCATATCTGAATAAAGCCAGTTTATTAATAATCGCAGAGCGATGACCCCATAATAGGATTGTTCCTGCATTATCTGTGAGTCGTGAGTAGCTTCATTCCCATGTATCTGCAATGTCTCGAGCCAGTTGATAACCTTGCGGGGAGCCAGATTTTCCTTAATAACAAGCTCTATCAGGTCCTTATAATTCTTATTCCCTATCTTTTCAATCGAAATTCTTTCTGAGTACCTGTTTAATATCATTAATTTACATGCAGACTCCCCGCTCTTGCGCATATTTGTGAGCGAATCGGCATAATATCTCTTATTAAACAGATCAAAAGCAGTTTTCGACCATCCTGAAAAGTCTTTGATTTTATCGTTGAAATTATTTCCCATCGAAAGAAAATTTCTTTAAAATAAATACCTGTTATGAAATACAAATATAAGAGTTTTTAACCTTCATCACGAATGCAATTAAAAAGCGATTCCATAATAGGCATAATTGGAATAAACAAAAACACAAAAATATGTCTAACCAGAATAAACAATATTTTTTTCACTTTGATTTATCCGGGTACATTTTATTTATTTTATAAATGAAAGAGTGGGGATGCCTTTTCAGGAATTCCGTCCGGCAGGGCATGAAGAGATTCCGGATCAGGTCCGGAATGACGTGAATGGGGATTGGGGACATGAAGCACCCAACCTTTAAGGCCTTGAGCGGCTTATGCGAAAGTGACCCACGCTAATGGCCGGGTGACGCTCACGCACATACCCGCACAGTCGCCCCGTTATGCCTGCGCACTGGAATTTGGGTCTTTGATTTTGGGCCTATGCCGCCACGACCAATAACCACGACCAATTTATATCAGTACCCTCTTTTCTTTATTATTTGTTCAAACTCATCATCCCTGAACGTCTTATCTAACTCTATGGTTTTTTTATAATACTCCAGGCTTTTATCTACGTCCCCCGAGTTCAATAATGCTTTGGCATAGACGTAAACAATGTTCGGGTCCTGTGGCAGCAGTTTGTAAGATTCAGAGGCATAATAAAGAGCTTCTTTTTTATACTTTTTGGGGGACAACCGGATCATTAAAAAGGCGGTCTTATAAAAACACTCCTCATCGTCCTTAAAAATATCGGCTGCTTTTTTGTAATAATACAATGCGTGGGTTATATTTGAATCAACCTCGGCAAGGACACCGAGCACTTTAAACAGATTAGGATTGTCGGGTGCAACAGAATTAAATTTTTCTGCTGTTTCGCGTAGTTTTTTAAAGTCTTTAGTTCCTATGTAAATCTCACACAAAGGCAGCAGTGCATACGTGTCATAAGGATTTGTTTTTAATTCTCTTTCAAAATAATATGTAGCTTTAGTAATATTCCGGAATTTACCTTTGGCATAATAATAAAAAGTTGCGAGGTTGTAATTATAAAGGTAGTTGGAACTGTCGAGCTGATAGGTTAAGATCAGGAATTTCTCAGCATTTGCATAATCGCCGGTTGCCATATAAGTTTGTCCGATATAATTATTTAATCCAGGATCAGTACTTGTTTCGGAATAAGCTTTTAGCAAATGCAAAAGAGCAGTTTTGTAATCCTTTTTATTAAAAGCGGCAAGGCCCAGGCCGAAATTTATTGAATAAGTGTTTGTGCCATTCTTAATTTCTTCACATTTTTTAAAATAATACTCGGCTTTTACTCCGTTTCTCAGTTTTGTTGTTGAGTAAATATTGCCCATGAGAAACAGTGTTTGAAAATTGTTGCTGTCTTTTTCAAGGATACGGTTTGCAATTTCAACAGCCTTTTCAGCTTCGCCAAATTCGAAGGCAAGTAATTCAGCCAGTTTCAGATTTGGGCCATCAACATCCGGGTCTAATTCAAGGCATTTTTCGTAATGAAGTCTGGCGGATTTAAAATCTTTCATCAGATTTTCAACATCGGCAAGGTAAAACAAAGTCATAACGTTGCTTGTGTCGTATTTCAGCGCTTCCAGTAACAATGCCCTGGCCGTTTCAACATTTTCCACGTCAACCTGTACAAGCATAGCTGCGTAATTCATCAGAGTGTTAACGTTGTTTGGTTGTAATGACAGTGATTTCCTATAGAGATTGTCGGCTTTTACAAATTCCCCTGCCTTGGTGTAAACATTGGCCAGGAAAGCGTAGGGATAACCGCTATCAGGTTCCAGCTTAATGTACTTTTCCAATTCAATAACAGCTGCATTGTAGTTATTCTGTGCAAAATGACATTCGGCAAGAAAACTACAGTAATAGCCTTTTTGCTGTTTTGTGACGGGAACAGTGTTATAAAGCAGGGCAAGGGCGTCAGAATATTTATCTTTGGCAACATAGTTTTCGGCAATAGTAAAGTATACAATACATTCAGTTTCCTGCATAATTCTTATTGCGGAACTGTCGGAAAGTTTTGAGAAAGATTTTATTCCCATTTCATCGTACGAAGGTTTCCCGTCCCTTATAAGGATATCTTTAATGTTTACCTGAGCGCTGTCGCTTCCTGCCGGTTCATATAATTCACCCCAAAGAACAGCTACTGCATTTACTTTCTGTCCCTCTTTGTATGCATCTTCCTGCGACGAAATGTTGTATTTTGCAACTGGATCATAAATCACTTTTAACGGTAATTTTAAATCAAGCGCTTTTTGCCTGATACGGTTTGCAAGAGCCTCTTCAGCCAAACAAACCCAAACACACCCAACACA
>CAZEWB010000497.1:0-3646 GCA_964515655.1 uncultured Bacteroidales bacterium | reverse complement strand
TCCTTCCCTTCGGTCGGAATTTTCCGTGTATTCTATGCATTCCGGCATTCACGCCAGTACCGGCCCGCCGGTGAACCATTCCACCGCACAACACTAGTCTCATTGACCTTGCTTTTTGGTTATGGGACAACATGAGTTAATCAAATACAGTTTGGTCATGCGCGATGGAAATGGGGCTGTCTCAAAACCGATACATAATGTTTGTGAATTATTTTAATTCAGCACATCAAAAATATAATTTCGCCAATTTTTTTTTGTAGTTTTACAAAAAGATTGACTATTCACATCTAAACATTAATCAAATATGACAGAGACTCCTGTAAAGATTACGCCATTGGTTATCTTTCCGCTTGATGAGATGGTAGAACTGGTAAAATCCATTACATCAGAAAAACTTGCTTCCTTTTTGGATGTCACAGATTTGAAGTCCGACACACAGGAGCCGAAGATCCTGAAAATGGCGGAATGGGCTAAATCCCTTAACTGTGCTTCGGTATGTGTAAACCCTGTCGACGGGTCGGATGTTCTTCCATTGGCCCTTAAGGGTTCCAATGTAAAAGAATGTTATGTCATCGACTTTCCGTTAGGCAAGCTGGACATTGAGATGAAGGCTGTTCAGACCTCTTATGTTGTCAAAAAAAGCCGTGAATTAAGGGGCGAGGGAAAAGGCAAAATGGAGCTTGATATGGTCATAAATGTCGGACGGTTCAAAAAGGAACCCCGCTATGCCCTCGAAGAAATAAATGCCGTTTGTGATGCTGCCGACGGAGAGCATGTAAAGGTCATCATCCGTTCATCTGAACTTACTGTAAAAGAACTCTACAAAGTTTCCGAGATAGTTGCTGAATCAAAAGCGGCCTTCATAAAAAACTCAACAGGCATGGATGCCTACGGAGCTTTACCCGAACACATGAGAATAATGAGGGAAGTGGTAGGAAATACCAAGGGCGTTAAAGCTGCAGGAGGAATATCAGAGGCTGCCACTGCCATGAGGCTTTTTTATGCTGCCGCAAAAGACAAGTCATTACAAAAGCCTGATCTTTTTAGGATAGGGACAAGCGGGCCTTTGAATATCATATCAACTTTCGGATGGCTGAAACATGCACCCGAACACTGGATCGGAGCCGGGGTCATACCTTGTAAGATCTGCCCTTTCTATCACAATACAAAGCTTCGTGTTGAATTAAGAGAAGAAGCCAACAGCTGGTGCAGGGACTGTATTCACAATCATTACCTGATCAATAAAGATTTCTAATATTAACTGATGTTACACAAAAAGACAGTGAATAAGCCTCAAGTCCCAAATTCCAAGTCTCAAATTCCAAGGGAGCAGTCCCTTGGGGCTTGGATCTTGGGACTTGGATCTTGGGACTTGGATCTTGGGACTTTTTTCGCACAAGAATTTATTTACGCACCATGAATATTAACAAAAATGTCAACAATGATGAAAATTAAAGGTGGTTATCACGGTAAATTGCTAAGAATTAATCTTACCAGACGTACAACTAAAACGGAAGATATTCCTGAAAAAACCCTTATCAACTATATCGGAGGCCGTGGACTTGGTTCGAAATTGCTTTATGATGAAACTCCAAAGGGAACCGATCCGCTTGGTGAAGAAAATAAATTGTATTTCGTAACAGGCGCTCTTAATGGAGTAAGTGCTCCTACAACAAACAGATACACAGTTGTAACAAAAGCTCCGCTTTCGGGCACAATTACAAGTTCAAGTTCAGGCGGGCATTTCGGATACAGCTTTAAAGCAACGGGTTTTGATGTAATCGCAATTGAAGGCAAAGCATCAGGCCCTGTATATATTTCTGTTAATAACCAAAATGCTGAAATTAAAGATGCTTCACATTTATGGGGAAAAGATGTTCATGCAGCGACTGACATTCTTATTAAGGAATATGGTGAAAAGGCCGGAATTGCCTGTATCGGCATTGCCGGAGAAAAACAGATCCTTCTTGCTTCGATAATGAATGAAAAGAATCATGCTGCCGGGAGATCCGGTATCGGTGCGGTTCTTGGCTCGAAAATGCTTAAAGCCGTTGTTGTAAACGGCGACACAAAAACTCCGATAGCAAGCGAAGAATCTGTTAAAGATTCAATAAACGAATGGCGCAGGTATATCGGCGAAGCTCCGCTTACTAAAGATGTTTTGAAAGAATACGGAACTCCCGTTCTGGTTAATATTATTAATACCCTTGGCGCTTATCCTACAAAAAACTTTCAGGATGGGGTTTTCTTAAATTATCCTTCAACATCTCCGGAAACATTCAAAGAGCTATACTTTGTAAAACGTTCTCCGTGTCACGGATGCCCGATAGGTTGTGCAAGACTTACACAGACCGTCAAATCGCAGGGCAAAGGTCCGGAATACGAAACCATCTGGGCTTTCGGAGGATTATGTCTTGTTGATGACCTGGAGAAGATCATTCATGCAAATTATTTTTGTAATCAATACGGGCTTGACACAATTTCCACAGGAAGTACTATCGCCTGCGCTATGGAACTTTCAGAAAAAGGATATTTTGACAAAGAAACACAAAACTTAATGCGTGAAGCTTTGGGCAAAGACCTTAAATTCGGAGACGCCGATGCAATAGTAACTCTTTCCGAAAAAATAGGAAAAGCCGAAGGTATAGGTAAAATATTGGGATCAGGTTCAAAACGTCTTGCAGAAAGATACGGACATCCTGAACTTTCAATGAGTGTTAAAGGGCTTGAAATTCCTGCTTATGATCCCAGGGGTCTCAGAGGCATGGGATTATCTTTCGCTACCTGCAACAGAGGTGGCTGTCACCTGAGAGGCTACCTCGTAGGTACCGAAGCTATTGCTACTCCTTTCGAGATAGACAGATTTACCAGTCAGGGTAAACCTGGTCTTGTAAAGCTTTTCCAGGACAATACCGCTGTAATTGACTCTCTGGGTGCATGTATCTTTACACAGTTTGCAATAAACCCCGACCATTATGCAATGATGTGGGCTGCCGTAACAGGTATCCCGACAACGGGATCTGAAATGCTAAAAAAAGGTGAGAGGATATGGAATCTTGAAAGGCTGTACAATCAGCGCGAAGGTTTTACCGAGAATGACGACACGCTGCCTGGCAGGATACTAAACGAGCCATTCAAATTCGGACACTCCAAGGGAACAACCATTGATCTTGACGAAATGCTTAGCGAATACTACAAACTAAGAAGCTGGAGCCCCAAAGGCAAAATTTCAAAAGATAAACTGTCGGAACTGGATTTAACGGAAGAAGCGGGAAGGGTTTAGGCGCTTATACCGGCGACCTAAGGCTCTCCGAAGGCATGTGCGAAGGCGAACCATAGGGTCTGCGCCGGAAGGGGGAAACCGCAACAACATAAACAACCCAGTAAGTCCCCCCACATTCCAACACACTGAGATCGCTTCGGTCGCTTTTATTGGTTGTATTACTTTATACCCGCGTTGCTCCCTCGCGATGACGGGTGGTTGTTGCGCGAAGGCGAACCTTAGGGTCTGCGCCGGAAAAAAACAGTCACACTGAGCCGACCCGATTGTCTGAAATAATATAGTTGATGTTTAAAGGCCGTGTCGAAGTGCGGCTGTTTTTTTTGTCTCAGGAAAAACACATCACACTATCCCCTTTGCCTGCGG
>CAZEWB010000496.1:0-3650 GCA_964515655.1 uncultured Bacteroidales bacterium | reverse complement strand
TGTGTTGGGTGTGTTTGGTGGGTTTTGTGCCTTTTAAGAGGCAGTATCTCATCTGTAACACTAGTCCGTAATAAAGATGAGATACTGCCTCTTAAAAGGCTAGATACGCTTAAAACCGCTTTGGTCTCTATAGGGAATAATCCCGAATACACTTTCTGGTCGAGAATAAGTGATTATATGCCTGCCGACACTTTTTTCATCGACAAGAAAATGGAGGCTCCTTATTTCGACTCGCTTCTTACTGTGCTTTCTCCGTATAATCTGTTGATAGTATCATTATCGCAGACCAACAAGTCTTCGATCAACACTTTCACGTTTTCCGAATTGCAGATAAAATTTATCAATCAGATCGCAAGACAACAAAAAACAATTCTTGTACTGTTTTCCAGTCCCTACAGCCTGATGTTACTTGAAGACCCTTTTTCTTTTCAGTCAATAATAATGGCATACGAGCCGCTCCATATAATTCAGGATATTGCAGCCCAGGGAATTGTGGGAGGTATAGGTTTTTCGGGGAAACTGCCTATTACCGTTTCATCATTTTATTACAGAAATTTCGGCATACAAACACAGCCAACGAGATTGAAATATACGTTTCCGGAAGAATTCGGGCTTTCGATGAAAGATTTCAGTAAAATTGATTCGCTTGTAACTAACGCAATTGACAGCGGAATGTTCCCCGGATGCCAGATATGGGTGGCAAAGGACAACAAGGTTTTTTACAACAAATCATTCGGGAAGCTGACCTATTCTGGAAATGAAATTGTGACCAACAGTAATCTTTACGATATTGCTTCTCTCACAAAAGTGATGGCCTCTGCACCTGTTCTGATGAAATTCTACGAGGAAAAACTCTTTACTACCGAGACACCGTTAAGTGGCATTTTACCTGCTGCCATGGGAACAAACCTGGGAGACCTAAAAATGGGAGACATGCTCTCGCATCAGGCGGGACTTAAGGCATGGGTCCCTTTTCATATTGCGTACACAAGCGACGAGAACACCCGTAACAAATATTTCAGCAGAACACAGGACAATAATTTCAATCTTGCCGTTGCTGACAGCATGTACACATTTGCTTCTTTGAAGGACAGTGTGTATTCAAGAATTTTGAATTCAGAACTTAAGAACAAAGGGCATTATTTGTATAGTGATCTTGGGATGTATCTTGTTCCTTTAATAGTAAAAGAACAAAAAAAGCAGAGTATTGATACTTTTCTGAACACTGAGTTTTACAGCAAGCTTGGTATTTACAGGATGGTTTACAACCCTCTTGAAAAATTCAGCATTTCATTGATTGCCCCTACTGAAAATGACACTGTATTCCGTCATCAACTTATAAGGGGTTATGTTCACGATCAGGGCGCTTCTCTGCTTGGAGGGATTTCAGGCCATGCAGGGCTTTTTGCCGATGCCAATAGTGTAGGAATGTTAATGAGTCTGTATATTAACGGAGGGAAATACGGTGGCGAGCAATTATTGACCCGTGAAACTGTTACCCGCTTTACATCTTGTTACAACTGTCCGATAAACCGCAGGGGGCTGGTCTTTGACAAGCCTCTTAACGGAAGCGCAAAAAATCCAGATGCAAAAGGAGCAAGTCCGCTTTCGTTTGGTCATTCGGGATTTACCGGAACATACACATGGGCGGATCCCAAGACAGGTATCGTTTATGTCTTTCTGTCGAACCGCGTCTATCCTGATGCGGAAAATAAAAAGATAATAGATTCCGGCATCAGAACCAGGATACTGGAAATTTTCATAGAAAAAATGAAAGATGTTTCCACTATAGGGAATGAATGATTAACTTTGGAATGTCGTTCATCTTTATAGTTAATGTTACGCAAAAGACAATGAATAAGCCCCAAGATCCAAGCCCCAAGATCCAAGCCCCAAGATCCAAGCCCCAAGATCCAAGCCCCAAGGGACGGCTCCCTTGGAATTTGGGACTTGAAGTTTGGAATTTGGATCTTAGTAACTTTTTCGTACAAGTATTTATTTCGTAACAAGAATTAATATTAGTATGAGGTATACCGTCTCTCCTTCGATGTACAAAGGAACTGTTATAGCTCCGCCGTCAAAGAGTTATTTGCAACGGGCTTTGATGCTTGCTTCGTTTGCTATGGGCGAAAGCATTATAAGTGGATATCAGCCTAACGGAGATACAGAAGTGATCATTAATGCCATTGCTGAGATGGGCGCCGGAGTTGAGATCAGCAACGATGTGATCAAAGTTAAAGGAACAAAATCTGTTGATAAAGAAATGCTTTTTCATTGCAACGAATCCGGTCTGGCGGCAAGGATGCTTAGCGCGGTTTCGCTGCTGACAGAGAATAAAGTAACGATAACAGGAAACGGAACACTGATGGTAAGGCCAATGACGATGGTCGGAGAAACCCTGTCGCATTTTGGCAAAAGGGTTTACTCGGTAAACGATTGCCTTCCGCTTTAGATAACCGGATTACCTTTACCGGGCGAAATAAATACCGATGCATCGCAGACTTCGCAGCTGCTTACGGGATTGCTTATTTCACTTCCCTTTGCAAAGTTCGACAGTGTTATTAATGTTACCAATCTTAAAAGCAAACCGTATGTGGAACTTACTCTTGAATTAATTGAGAAGTTCGGAATTGAAATAAAGAATGAGGGTTTCAGAAGATTTGTGATAAAGGGTAAACAAAGGCCCAAAGCGGTTGAAATTATTTGTGAAGGCGACTGGAGCGGCGCTGCTTTTCATCTTGTGGCTGCTGCGATTGCAGGGGAAGTAACTGTAACCGGTATTAATGCCGACAGCAGGCAGGCCGACAGGATAATTGCCGATGTCCTAAGAATGTGCGGGGCGGAATGTGAATTCGTCGAAAACGGCTTCAGGGTTAAAAACGACAAACTTCTACCTTTTGATTTCGATGCAGGAAATTGCCCAGACCTTTTTCCTCCCCTTGCCGTTCTTGCTGCTCATTGCAACGGAGTGTCGCGGATAGGCGGAGTGGGGCGGTTGTTCTTTAAGGAAAGCAACAGGGCGGAATCTATTATGGAGGAATTCAAAAAACTCGGTATCAGCGTAAGTTTCGATGACGAGACCATGGTTGTTACCGGCTGTAAAGTATTCGGAGCAAATGTTTCTTCGCATAACGATCACCGCATTGCAATGGCGCTTGCCGTAATGGGCCTGGATTCCGAGACCCCCGTAATAATTGATGGAATGGAATGCATTCGCAAATCCTATCCGGGTTTTATAAGGGATTTTGAATGTTTAAAATCTCCAAGGTCTTGAAGTTAGCGTAAACGTAAGCCTGATGTACAAGACCTTGGAGATTTAGGACTAACAACCTACTCCCTTACAAACTTAACCGCTACAACTCCCTTGCCTGAATACATTTTTACAAAGTATTAGTTCTTCGTCAATAAACCGGGTTAAGTATTTTTCAGACATTCGGGATTGTTGTTTTAAATAATCAAAGGCAATAATGCTATAAATAATAAAATATTCAAAGTCTAAAATCCACTAAATATTCAACAAAACAAATGAATTTTACAATTTCCCCACAAGCGGCATTTTCCTGCCCGGTCCGAACGCTTGCTGAATCATTCAAAGGAATTATAAATGTCTTTTATAGGCAGGATATTGTATTGAATCTTAAGGTTTTCTG
>CAZEWB010000495.1:1128-3653 GCA_964515655.1 uncultured Bacteroidales bacterium | reverse complement strand
TGTGTTGGGTGTGTTTGGTTGTGGGGTTTTGTTTTTAGACGAATCTCGTTGTAATGACGAAAACGATGAGAAAGTAATAAACAAAGAGCCGGATAAGTTATTGACTGAAGAGATAAGAAGTTTCCGGCAGAAAAATAAAGAGTTCGCGGCGACCAACGATCATCAGACTTACCTGGTTGTCGTGTTTTCCACTAAAGAAGACAAAGACGAATTTTTGAAAAATGTGAAAATCGATACGCACACAATAGTGGACGGCTACGAGTTGGCAAGAAAAATCAATATAGAACCGAAAGAACCGAAGTTTAAATTAGGCAAACCCTTAATTAAAAAATGAAAAGAGGTGATATAAAATGTTCTCTTTAGACTTTGTTCAGAGTGCCGGGACAACCAGGGGAGGTAGAGCTATAGGTGGAAGAGCAGCCACCACATTTAGAACTATTTTGCGTGGACTGCGAGGCGGTTAAGAAAATAAGGCAAGACAACAGTCTTGCCTTAAAAAATTAAGACAATCTATGACAAAAATGACAAAATGAAAGATACAGCAGAAAAAAGGCAACAAGTTTATAAATTAATGAAAGCCAATCAAGGTCGCATTGGTGCGACTTGTGAAGAAATTGGTATTAGTAGAGAATGTTATTACCGATGGCGAAGAATACATCCAACATGGGCGAATGAAATAGATGGAATTGAAAAAGAATTGATTGATAGGGTGAAAGCAAAGGGGTTCCAGTTGGCAATTAACGAGGGAAACGTTTCAATGATTCAATTTATTTTGAAAAATAAACTTCAAAAAGAATTCAACGCACCAGAAAAGATAGCTCCGACCGATCCGAGCGGGACAAAGGCCGCGATATTCAACATCAGAATAGAGGCGAATGGAAACGAACCTGACGTTGAATAGATGGCAGGGAAAGTTTTTCTTGTGCCAAGCAAAGCACATAGCTTATTATGGTGAATTCCGATCAGGAAAAACTACCGTAGCAGCTCTGCGTGTGATAAAGAGCATATCGGAATATCCGGGAACGTGGTTTGCGATTATCAGGAACAATTATGGCGACCTCACGAAATCTACTATTCCGCAATTCCAACGCTTGTACGATTGGGATCAAACCGGAGAAACATTCAACAAAAGCAATAATATCTTGCATCTACAAAACGGAAGTGTTATTCTTTTTATGGCCTTAGACAGACCGGATGATAATCGAAAATTGAAGAATATCGAGCTTGGTGGGGTTTGGTTTGATCAAGCGGAAGAAATCCATCCAGATATTTGGGATATGGCTGAAGGCCGGGTATCGCAGAATTGCGCGGAAGGTTTGCGGATAGCGACCGGAAATCCTGAAAGTAAGGCATGGGATTATTACAAATTCTTTTGCCGTCCGCTTGAAACTATAACCGATACATGGCGAGAACGAACATTAGAAAAAGGGGTCTATCGAGGCGAGAATGATGATCATATAGGGTTCCTTCCACCGCCATTCTTGAATGAGAAAAATCTTCCAGCCGGCTATTATGATGAACTTATCAAGAATCATTCATCTGAATGGGTGGATAAATACGTTTTCGGAATCTTTACCGGAAGCGGGGGAATGGTGCATCGGGATTACGACGAGAAGCGGCATTTGATTCGAGCACAGGATTATTTCGAAGCGCCATACTATTGGGAAAAATATGAAGGTATGGATTACGGAGTCGCCAATCCGACTTGTTGGCTATTCGTGCGCTATGATAGACAGAATGACGTGATCTATTTTCTTGATGAGTATTATGTCTCAAGTCAGGGAATAGCCTATCATGCTCCGAAAGTTAAAATATTTCGTGAGGAATATGGGACGCCATTATTGACAGTAGGATGTCCGGCGGCATTTGCCACTGAGCGAGATGGCAAAACTCCTGCACAAGAATATTCTCAAAAGTATAGCATCAATCTCATTCCGTATCCGGCTGGCTTCGAATCTCGCGTGGAAATCGTTAATCGTCGGTTCAAGCAGAATCGAATCGTGATATTTGATCGATGTAAGAATCTTATTAGACAGATCGAGGGAGCAACATGGAAGAATATAGAAAAGATGGAAGATCATGCTCTTGAGGCATTTCATCGAATCGTAGCAAAGATCGATGTTATAAGCGGGCATGAGAATTACCGGCAGCTTGAAAAACAAATGGAAGAGAAGAGCAAAAACAAGCCGATAACAAGCAATATAATGCAAGAGTCGTTCTGATGGATATGATAAGCATCCTTATTTTTATAGTCGGATTGGCATTTTTCTTTGGAGGGAAGAAGCATCCTGGCTGGCTCTTTATTAGCGGCTTTGGATTAGGTATCCTATGTGGAATACTTTATGCCGCGATAACTATTAGCCAGATATTTTCTGTTAAATGAAGGAAATATTATGCGAGAAAGAAATTTTATTAAAATGGCAAGATTAAGCAAAAAAATGACACAATGTGAATTATCCAGAAAAACCGGAATTAAACAACCACGTATTTATATATGAAAAAACAACCCAAACACACCCAACACA
>CAZEWB010000495.1:0-1118 GCA_964515655.1 uncultured Bacteroidales bacterium | reverse complement strand
ATAAAAATTGCTAAAGCTTTAAATATGCCGCTGGAACAGATATTTCCATGTAAAGAATTAATAGAAAAAGTTCTAATTCGAATAAGTGATGGTAGTAGGGTAGATTGTGAATATGAATCAGAAATAACTGAACATATTTTAAGTAATACAGTCATTACAAGAGATCCATTTCAAAACGAAATGCCAAATGTATTTGGTTTTAAATCGCCAAGATTTAAGGGACCTATATTATTGGACATAACAAAAGAAAGAGCGATTATAAAAATGCGAAAAATTATGAAAATATGGGGATATCAAAAGTTACGAAATCTTTATTAATTCGAATGTCTACTTACGCAAAAATGGCATACTACGAATTGCGATATATCCGTATGCGGCTTGAATCGGTGATCAATGAAATCCGGTTAACACGTAAGAGTATAGAAGAAACATTGACATCAGAAGAGAAATTTGAAAATCAAATTAAGGAAGGAAGGATATATGAAAAATGGTTTCTACAATGAAACAGACGACACTACATAGACATGAGTTAATCAGAAAACGGCTTGACCAGGAAGTCAAGTTGCTTTCTGATTCGACAAACAAGTCGGTTCAAGAGGCATGTAATAAACTTGCCAATGAGACCGGTTTTTCCCCACGGACCCTCCGAGACATCTACTATAAGTGTACGTAACTAACGTATAGTTAACGTATACCCCATTGATTTTCCCCTTTTGCATATGTACCTTATGCAAATAAGGAACTTTATGCGCATTTCCCTTCAAGCAGATATTTCTCGTAACAAGAAAAAACTACCAGATGCACCAGGCGCAACCGGAACACAGATCTATGGCGGATGGCCAATCGAAAAAGATTATACTCCGCCTGCCTTACAATCCACAGATCGCGTTAAAACCTATGATAAAATGCGTCTGACCGATACGATGATTAGAGCATCATTACTTATCGTTACCTTGCCGATTCGGGCTGCACGATGGGATATATTATCAAATACAGAGGAAAATCAGGATGATAAGATCTCTGAATTCGTGCGTATGAATCTTTTCGAATCGGAGATATTCAACTGGAACGATTTCCTAAGATCGGCATTGCTTTATCTCATTTTTGGATTTTACCCA
>CAZEWB010000494.1:0-3654 GCA_964515655.1 uncultured Bacteroidales bacterium | reverse complement strand
CAGTCTTTCGAAGGAAATAGGCATTCTTTTCAAATCCGGTCAGAAAGAAAAGGCCGAAGAATCAAAGGCAAGAACTGTTTCAATAAAAGAAGAGATACATGTGCTGACACAGAAACTCGGAGAAACAGAAAAAGAGGTTAACGTGCGTTTGGTAAGACTGCCCAATCTTCCTCATGAATCAGTTCCCGCGGGAAAAACAGCCGAAGACAATTTCATTGTCCGCAGTGGCAGCGTACCCGTACCTCCGGCAGGACAATCAATGCCTCACTGGGAATTTACTGCAAAAAAAGGAATAATAGATTTTGAGGCAGGAGTTAAACTCACCGGATCGGGATTCCCTGTTTACAAAGGCAAGGGTGCGCGCCTGCAGTGGGGGCTTATCCGCTTTTTTCTTGACGAAGCTGTAAAGGCCGGTTATACCGAAATAATGCCTCCTCTTATGGTAAGCGAGGAATCCGCTTTTGCCACCGGGCAATTGCCGGACAAGGACGGACAGATGTATCATGTCCAGACCGACAACCTTTATCTTATCCCAACAGCCGAAGTTCCGCTCACAAATCTGTACAGGGACATGATACTTAATGAAACCGAACTTCCCGTGAAGATCACCGGCTACACTCCCTGTTTCCGCCGCGAAGCGGGAAGTTACGGTAAGGACGTTAGAGGACTCAACCGCCTTCACCAGTTCGACAAGGTCGAGATCGTCTGCATTGCCCGGCCTGAGAAATCATACGAAATACTTGAGGAAATGGCTAACCATGTTGTCGGCCTTCTCGAAAAACTTGAATTGCCGTGGCGTATAGTAAAGTTATGCGGAGGAGATATAAGTTTTACTTCTGCATTTACATACGACTTTGAGGTTTTTTCTTCAGCACAGGACAAATGGCTCGAAGTAAGTTCGGTCTCAAATTTCGAAACTTTTCAGTCGAACAGGCTCAAACTGCGTTTCCGCGATGCAGAAACAAAAAAGCCACGCATGGCCCATACGCTTAACGGCAGCGCACTTGCATTACCGCGTATTGTCGCCGCACTCCTCGAAAACAATCAGAAGGACGGGGAAGTTGTATTGCCCGAAGTTCTTGTTAACTATACCGGATTTAAAACGATATGAGAAATATTTTTTTGTTCGTAATAATTACTGCTGTTGTTTTATTCTCCTGCAGTAACGGGAAAAAGGAAGCCCGGCTCGAAAAGGCTGATTCACTGTTGCAGGTTATCTCTGTTATCGATTCAACTGTTGCGGCGTATGATACTGATACTGCTCAGAACCGGTATTCAAAAATGAAAGAAGACATCGATTTTCTGGGAAAATATCTTACCACGCTGCCCGAAGATCGTTCTACCGGTACGTCGCTTTCCGAATATGCAAATTCTTCGAAAGGATTTAAGCGTTTCTTTAAAGACCTTGGCGGGATAGTAACAGAAAATGCCCTGTCGAAAAGACAGCTGGAAAATCTTAAGAAAGACATTTCGGACAACGCTATTTCTGACGCTGAAACGGCTTTATATATTGTTGAAGAAGAAAAGGCGGTTTCGCAAACCTTTCAGAAGATGAAGGAATCGGTTGAAAAATACAATTCCCTTTGCAAAAAAACTTCAGGGTTGAAAGCAACGGTTCAACTGGTAATTGACTCACTTAAAAAAGTAAATAAAATACAATAAACCGCTCCATATACGTTATCATTTTGTGTTAAAGGTTAAACTAATATTATTGCAGATACTTACCGTTCTTACGGTGATGGCGCAGGATGTTACAAGCGACAGTCAGCTTGCTTTGCAATACTTCAGGGACAAGGAATACGACAAGGCTGCTCCCCTGTATCTTAAACTTTACCAGCAAACAGATGTCCGCACTTATTTCTCGTATTACATACTCTGCCTTACTGAATCGAAGCAGTACGAAGAGGCCGAAAAATTCATCCGCAAGGAGATCCGGAGCGATAAGGACGAGGCAGGCAATTATGTTGAACTTGGCTATGTTTTCAAGATGCAGAACAGGATAAAAGAATCCGATGACGAATACACGCAGGCCATATCAATGCTTAAAACAGACCAGAACGAATATATCTGCCTTGCCAATATTTTCATGAGCAGGCGCGAATACGACTATGCCGAAAAGACATATCTCGACGCAAGGAAAAAATTTCCTTACGGCTTTCAGTTCGAGCTTGCATGGGTATATCAGCAGAAGGGCAAGTACGACCTGATGATAAACGAATACCTCAGTATGCTCGAAATAAACGAGGCTTATCTCCAGGCTGTTCAGAACCGGCTACAGGCAACCGTTTACAACGACACCGAAGGCTCGCTTCAGGATATGCTTAAAAAGACCCTACTTCTCCGCATTCAAAAAAGACCCGACAAGGTCATCTTTGTTGAAATGCTTATCTGGATATATCTCCAGGAGCGCGACTACGACAAAGCCCTCATTCAGGCAAAAGCGCTGGACAAAAGACTTGAAGATGGCAGCAAGCGTGTATATGACATCGGCGTCCAGGCATCAGAAAGCGAAAATTACAAAGCTGCTGCCGATGCCTTTACATACATTATAACCAAAGGCAAGTTTGATGCATATTACATGGATGCCCAGAGCGATTACCTCAGCGTGATGTACAAACAGGTCACTTCTGTTTCTTTTCCGGATACAAACGCACTTGCGGGTCTTGAAAAACAACTGTCGGATGCGATAACCGAACTCGGGATCAACAAATCCACTTTCCCTATTGTAGCCAAAAAGACCAGCCTCCTTGCATTTTACATGAAAAGGCCGGAAGAGGCAAGACAATTACTCGAAGGCCTTACTACTTCAAACCAGATATCGCCCCAGCAGATCGGAGAAGCGCGCATAATGTTAGGCGACATATATCTCTTTGAAAAAGACATCTGGGAGGCAACATTGATTTATGCACAGGTAGAAAAGGACTTTCCAAACGACCCGATAGGGCATGAGGCAAAATTCAAAAAGTCCCGTCTGGCTTATTATGCAGGTGATTTCGAATGGGCCAATGCTCAGCTTTCTGTGCTTAAAGCCGCTACATCAAAACTTATTGCCAATGATGCCTTCGGAATGTCGCTGCTCATTAAAGACAACCTTGTTGACGACAGCGAAGGAAAGGCCCTGCTTATTTTTTCGCGTGCCGAATGGCTGCATTACAGAAAGGAAGACAGCCTTGCAATTGTCACTCTTGATTCAATAGTTAAACTTTTCCCCGCCAATGTAATTGTGGACGATGCTTACTTCCTTAAAGCACGTTACCTCGATGGTCTTGGAAAGTACGCTGAAGCTTTTACCGCATACGAAAAGGTCTATACCGGCTATCCCTACGACATTTTAGCCGACGATGCCCTGTATGCAAATGCAAAACTTGATCTTGGAATATTAGATCAGCCACAGGCTGCGCGTGATCTGTTCAAACAGTTTATTGTAAACTATCCCGGAAGCATTTTCATCACAGAAGTACGGAATCTGTACCGTGAACTGCGGGAAAAATATCCCGAGACAAAACCGGTAAAGGATGAGCAACAACCGTAAGGCTGTTGTCCTTGCCCTGCTTGCAGTTTCGTTATGGTCGACTGCTGCAGCGGCATTCAAGATCGCACTTAAGGACCTTGACTTTGTAAACCTTCCCCCAAACACCAAACACACCCAACACA
>CAZEWB010000493.1:0-3658 GCA_964515655.1 uncultured Bacteroidales bacterium | reverse complement strand
TGTGTTGGGTGTGTTTGGTTGTGTTGGGGGCGAGGCAAAGGAATTGTTCATCGAACAGGCAAATGCAGGGCTGTTCTTTGAGCCGGAAAATCCGGATGATCTTGCAGCACAGGTCCGTAGCCTTTATGGAGACAAAAATGCTTCAATGGAAATGGGCCGGAGAGGATACGATTTTGCAGTTGCTCGTTTCAACCGACAGAATATTGCTGATACTTTTAAAGCCATACTCGAAGATCATTTATAATCAATTATCTTCTTTAAAAAATAGCCCAACGGTATGAAGCTTCTATACATTATATAAAGTGTGGGAAGCACGAAGTTAGAAGCACGAAGATGCATGGGTTGTGGGAGGTGAACAGGGATTTGTAAACCCAAGCACTGAACTCATGCCCCCTTAACTTCGCGCTTCGTGCTCCTGACTTCCCACACTTTAAATAAACCTGAAGGTATTATAGGACTATTAAATAAATCAAATTGGTATAAGTAAAAGAGAATCAGAACACATTCAGTAATTGTTAATATTTTGTTATAATCTCAGGCAACCTTTTTGGCATAAAAGTTATCTTATATTTGAATTGGCTCATTAATTGTTTATGTCCAAGAAACACGATATGGAAATTTCTGAACTTTTTGTTATCAGAAACAAGATAAAACCTCAGGCGGGTCGCATTATCATTTCGGAGCCTCTTCTGCATGACGGATTTTTTGGGCGTTCGGTAGTTCTTCTCACTGAGAATAACGAAAAAGGTTCACTTGGTTTTATACTGAACAAAGCCACCGGCCTTGCTATAAACAGCTTCGTAAGTGAATGCAAGACAGAAAACTTTCTTGTATATGTAGGCGGGCCGGTAGCTACTAACACTCTTCATTTTATACATACCCTTGGCAATAAGATCCCGAAGTCAAGGCACATCAAGGACAACCTCTACTGGGGGGGTGACTTTGAACTTGTTAAACGCCTTATAAACAGCGAAACGATTCAGCCCCGCGATATCAGATTCTTTGTAGGATACGCCGGATGGTCGCCTAACCAGTTAAAGGACGAACTGAAAAGAAATTCATGGCTTATATCCGAACTCAACGTCAATCAGATAATGTTCCCCGACGACGAAAATCTCTGGAAGAACAGCGTCATACAAACCGACGACCATTATAAATTCTGG
This sequence comes from uncultured Bacteroidales bacterium, assembly GCA_964515655.1. Classification (GTDB taxonomy): domain Bacteria; phylum Bacteroidota; class Bacteroidia; order Bacteroidales; family GWA2-32-17. The sequence continues at coordinate 2,495 of CAZEWB010000493.1, read as the reverse complement.
CTGAATATTCCGGTAAATCCTAATCTAAACTAATTGGCTTTTGGCCATTAGCCCTTGGCCTTTGGCAAGGAAAAAGTAAGCCAATGGCTAACGGCTAATAGCCAAAAGCATATTAGACAATCTCCTTATTAAGAATTCCCGTCAGTTGTTTTGATATCTTGCTGTAATACCTTTTGTTCAGATAAGCCAGTACCGGCTGTACCCCTTTAATGGCATTTGTAAGGAATACTTCTTCGGCGCTCAGCAGTTCATTCCTTGTTATATAAGTATCGTCACAAATTGTAATACCATTTTCGCTTGCTTTTTCAATTACAACCTCGCGCATTATCCCGGCAACACAGCCTTCGTCTATAGATGGAGTAAGGAGCGTGTTCTTCCTGTAAATAAATATATTCGAACTTGTTGCCTCACAAACATTTACGCTTTCATTTAAAATGATGCAGTCATCAAGATCGTTTTCTCGATACCATTCAGAAGCCAGGATGTAAAGCATTGCATTGCCTGATTTCATGCCCGATATCTGGTTTATTGCTTTTTTTATATCCGGATAAACATCTACTTTCAATCCTTTGGAATTCATTTCAAAAAGAGGGTTTTCGAGTTGAAAGGACTCGATAAGGACATGGGCTTTATTGGATTCGGGAAGATAAAATCCGCTGCCTTCACGAAATATTGTAAGTCTCAGCCGACATCCGCTGAAAAAACGGTTCGATTTCAGGAGACGATCAATATATAAGGTTACATTATTAATATCTATAGGAACTATCGGTTCCATTTTCAGAACAGGCAGTGAGAACATAAGTCTGTTAAGGTGCTTTTCGAGGAATAATGGTTTTGTGTTAGCAACTCTAATAGACTCAAAAAGGCTGTCACCGAAACGGAAGGCGCGGGAAGAAAAATTTACCTGCACCAGAGAAGGCAGAATAACTTCCCCGTCGAAAGAAACGAATTTTCCCTGCTGAATGCTCATGGTATTATTTTAAGTATCTGCTTCAGGTCGCTGTTCGGATCAATTAAAATCCCCTTCAGACCGACCGCTTCTCCGGACTCTATGTCGCGTTTTGCATCTCCGACTATAAATGACGATTCCGGGTCTACCGAATATTTTGCAAGAAGCCTTTCTATAAGCAACGACTGTGGTTTGCGGCAGAGGCATTTCCCGGCATCGGGATGATGGCTGCAATACAGTATCTCATTAATTGTTACTTCGTTTTTTGCAAGGAGGCTCTCCATATACGAATTGACGATATCAGCATCTTTCTGGCTATATAAACGTTTGGCAATACCACTCTGGTTCGAAATTACAAATAACAGATAACCTCTGTCTGCAAGATTTTTCAATGTTTCCACCACTCCCGGGTTAAACACGAATTTTTCAGGCGAAAACACATAGTAATCGCTGTTATCGTTTAATGTGCCGTCGCGGTCAAAAAACACCGCTTTGTTTAACTGATCAGAAGACATTTCTTATTTTTTCGAAGAAGACAAAAATATACTCGTAATGCAGGGCCAGGGGAAAAGCAAAGCCGAAGACAGATCCCCAGAAATGAGTGTCGTGAGCCACATTGTCCATTCCTTTTTTTGCCATCCGTGCTGAAAAGAAGAGAAAAAAAGCACCGAAGACAAAAGCAGGTATTCCTATCGGAATAAAGAAAATGTAGATCTTTGCAAGCGGATCGAAAAGTATTGATGCAAAAAGCACTGCAGAGACCGCACCTGATGCACCGACAGCGCTGTATGAAAAATTCTCCTTGTGTTTATAATATGCGGGAATGCTTGCACAAAATCCCGACACAAGGAAAAAAAGCACGTAGAAAATTTCGCCCTTTCCCGGAAAATCACGCATGAAAACCGCTTCGACATACGCGCCAAAGAAATACAGGGTAAGCATGTTGAAAATAAGGTGAGTGAAGCCGGAGTGAAGGAAAATATGTGTGAAAAAGCGGAACCACTGCTTCTTTTCATTAATAAGATACGGGCTGAACAACCAGCGGTGAAACAACGTTCTGTTTTGAAACGCGATTACAGATACAACGGAAATAGCTCCTATGATAATTAATGTAAGCATTCACGCAAAAATAGTTATAATATTTAAACTCTCAGCGTAGTTTGCAACTATGCTGCTATATTCATTTATATCCACTTCCACCACTCCAACTCCACACCCACTCACACTCTCAGCGTAGTTTGTAACTACCACTCTCAGCGTAGTTTGTAACTACGCTGCAATATTCAATAATAACTATTTTACAACTCATCCAGTTCTAATAAACCACCCATTCCCGAAAAACCTCTTGCACTTGAATACATATATTCATAATCATATTCTACAATTCCAGCTTTCACGGGATTTTGATGAATATAATCAACACGACTATCAATCATTTCGTTTGTACTTAACTCCACTGCATGATTTTCATGTGTCCATACCTGATATTTTCCACTCCAACTCCACACCCACTCACACTCTCAGCGTAGTTTGTAACTACCACTCT
>CAZEWB010000492.1:0-3664 GCA_964515655.1 uncultured Bacteroidales bacterium | reverse complement strand
TGTGTTGGGTGTGTTTGGGTTGTTTTTTTTTTTGGAGGCGCCCTCCTCCTGATCCCGATACGGGGGGGATTTTCGGTACAGCCTGTCAATACCGGCAATGTATATTTCAGCAACGATGCCGGAATGAATCATGCAGCCGAGAATGCGTTCTGGAAAATGGGTTTCAGCCTTGCAAATTCAAAAGCAGAGTCAAATCCCTACGTTTTCTTCGATAAAACCGAAAAGATCAGATTCAGTAACGACAGCATTAAAACAGAAAAAATACTGACCGAAAACAGGCCGAACATAGTCATTATAATACTTGAAAGTTTCACTGCCAAGATAATCGGCAAATGCGGAGGTCTGCCAGATGTTACACCGTTTTTCAATAAGCTTTCGGGACACGGGATACTTTTCAGCAATTTCTATTCTTCGGGCGAAAGGACCGACAAGGGACTTATTTCGATATTAAGCGGCTATCCCTCACAACCCGACAATGCGATAATGAAATATCCTGAGAAGACCGCGAAACTTCCTCAGTTGTCAAAAGACCTGTCCGCTGAAGGCTACTTCACTGCTTTCTTTTATGGAGGTGACCTGAATTTTGCCAGTATGAATTCATATATACTTCAGGGAGACTATGACAAGGTTGTTTCAATAAAAGATTTCAGTCCCGGCGCAAGCCGTAGTAAATGGGGAGTGTACGATCACATTCTTTTTGAAAAGACATCCGGAGAACTTGGAAAAATGAGTTCGCCGTTCTTTGCTGTCTGCATGACGCTGAGCAACCACGAACCTTACAATGTGCCCATAAACACCCGCAAGGAAAGAAATAATGAAACGGATGATTTTCTTAACTCTACATCATACTCCGATCTTGCGCTGGCAAAATTCATGAATGACTGCAGAAAGCAGCCATGGTACAATAATACTTTATTCATACTGGTATCTGATCATGGCCATATACTTCCTGAATACAGCGCTGCTTACGACAAGGAAAGGTTCAGGATCCCATTGCTTTTCTATGGTAAAGTACTTAAAAAAGGGGGGGAAATACGGGAATATCCGGCTTCACAGACCGATATTGCAAAAACTATACTCGATCAGCTGGAGATCAATTCTGACAGGTATCAGTTCAGCTCAGATATTTTCAACCCGGGATATGACCCTCATGCACTATACTTCTACAAAAACGGGTTCGGGATGGTTGACAAAAAAAACTATGTGATATTTGATAACATCAGTAAAAAGGTGATAGAATATCATGGTGATTCTTCAAAAACCATCATCACTGAAGCGAAAAAAATGATGCAGTGGACATACGAGGACTTTGTAAGGAAAGAGTTCAGTAAATAATCCCGGATCAGGCATTAAGGGAAAATAATCTTAATCGCTTCATTTTTTAAGACCCAAATTTCAAGCCCCAAGTCCCAAATTCCAAGGTAACTTCCCCTGGGGCTTGGATTCTGGATCTTGAGACTTGGGTCTTTTCTGAGTAATTGGGATAAATAAACTCAACCGTCTTTGCGTATCTTGATAAGGTTGTTGAAGAGTTGCTTTTCTGCCTGTATTTTGTCAGTGTTTCCGTATACACAGAACACTTTGCGGGCAACCAGATCCTTAATGATATTCCCGTAATGCCTGATGTCCTCGGGTTTTGTACTGAGAACCGAATCCCGTTCGTTCTGCTGATCGGCAATAGTCCGCCCGGTGAAATAATTACTGAAAGCAGTGTTACCCTTCTGTTGTGCAGTTAAAGGACCGTCAAGGCCGGCAATTGTCCCGATAATAAATCTTGTCATTGCAGAATCATCAGCTTCGAATGATGAAACAAAGTCACCTGCCTTTTCATAAACTTCAAGTGTGCTTTTAAGATTGGGGTCACGGTACGAACCGAAGATCATCGTACCGTCATTTGAGATACGGCTCATCCCTCCATATGCTCCGCCGATAACCCTGATCTGGTTGTATAGAAAATCGGTGGATAATATCTGGTTAAGCACAAGAAGTTTCCCGTTCCAGTTCTGGCCAAGCATATTAAGGTTATACCCTGACATTACATATTGTACCTTCGATGCGGTTAAGATAGCTTCCTTCCTGTTTTCGGGCATCAAAGTCCAGTTATATTTTTCGTGGACCTCATCCGGCAAGCCCGGAATAAATTTGCTCAGATCTGCTGTGAACGGAGCAATGTCATTATCGCTGCAGGTCACAGTTGTTGTCATGTTACTTCCGGTGAACAACAATTCTGCAGTTTTTTCAAGATTTTCGGCAATTTCAGCAGACCTGTCGTCAAAATCAGAAGTCAGATCAGTTACAAAACGAAAATAATCCAGCCCCTGTGTAAGTTCGTTGAAGACCCCACGTGAATTAATGTACGACTGAAGCCTTCTGAATGCTACCGCATAACCATCCCTGCTGAATGAAGATTCGAGTTGCGCCTGATGACGTGCTATCAGTTCCTTTAAACGCTCAGGGTCGTTATATTTCAGGCTCGTCAGAATTTCAGTTGCTAATTCGAACATCTTGTCTGTTTTGTCATTTATTACCTTTGCCGAAACTGTAAAAAAGGGCAGAAGTTTATCAGAGTCATTGTTCTCGGAATATGAAGTAACAGAAGTTGAAAAACCACCTGTGTACAGGTTCAGTTCACGGTTGAAAGTCGCATAGTCATGCTTTTCTGTATTCATCATAAGTGCGATATTCGAAAGCAATGCAGCATACGGAATAAGCTGCTCCGGAAGAACACGCATATCGAACATCATAGTTGCATAGATCACTCCACTGGTGACCCCGGGGTAATACAAAACCTTATTATCACCTGAATACATTTCCCTGCAACTGTAAAAATCAGTTTTGGGATTTATATCTCCCAACGCCAGCATTGGTATTGTCGCAACTGACTCAGGACTGTCCCCGCTGTTCTGAAATGCTATCAGGTCATGGGTTTCTTTTATCAAAGCTTCTTTTCCCTGCTCAGAAAGTTTGTTTTTTAATGCCTGAAGTTCTTTTTCGGTTTCATCGTTTCTTTCCTTGTCAAGCCCGGTTTTTGGTTCGAATGTAATAAAAGAGGCATGGTTGTTATTAATCATATCCCTTTCGATGATATTTTCGAAATACCGGTCTTCGAGACCTGCTCTCAGAATTTTAAGATGTTTCTCGTATTCAAGTCCCGAAAAAGGATCGCCCCCGAAAAACCAGCTTGCCTGATTACGTGCCTGTAATGTTACACCCATCTGGGCATTATTGCCCTCACGTAAACTGAATTCATGACGGTTCAGAACTCCCATGAGATCAGTCTTGTCAATACCGTTTTTCACGACTTCTTTCAATGTATTCATTATAATTTCCCTGCACTTTTCCTTGTCGGATGCATTTGCATTCTGAACAACAATGGAAATACCGCTTTGCATGAAATCAAGTGCAAAAGCCGAGACATCCTGACCAATTCCGGCTTTCTGAAGCGCCAGGCGGACAGGGGCTGATTCCTGATTGACCAGAATTTCGCAAAGAAGGTCGAGGGCTATATTATTTACATAATCATTGTTTCTGCCGATAACGAAATTCATCGAAAAAAATGTCTGATTCTCCGTTGAAGAGCCTTCAATTACAGGATAGTATTCGTGAATATAGTTTAGCTTCCGAAATGCTTTCTGGTCGGGAATATCTATCTTTTCAGGCGACT
>CAZEWB010000491.1:0-3665 GCA_964515655.1 uncultured Bacteroidales bacterium | reverse complement strand
AGTTGAGTAGAGCATATTTACTTCTAACACTTAATATTTAACACTAAACACTTAAGTGATTGTCCAAGGTCACTTTAACACTCATTTGAGCGTTAAGTGTTATGTGTTAGATGTTAAGTGTTTTTTCAGGAATTATTGATTAACGGATTTTTCCTTTATTTTTGTATCCATAACCAGACAAGTAAATCTAATTGACATGCAACAAAACGACGTAATACTTCAAAAAGAGCGCGATTTCAGCCAGGTCTTCAGTGACATGCTTTTATTCTTTCAGCAGAACTGGAAGCGTCTTTTTTACCTTATACTGATTTATGCAGGTCCTTTTCTGCTGATAGACGGAATAATTTCGGCTTATTTCAGCAATTTCATATACAGCAGAATGACTCCGGGTTTTATCCAGTATATGGACAACTATTCCGGAGGTATGGAATTCATATCCGAAATATTGCTATGGTATCTGGTTATTGTGCTGGTAAAGGTTGCAGCATACACATTCATGATGGTGATCATATACGGATATATAAGTTTATATGCCGAGAAAGGCCGGAATTTCGACCTGAATGATGTCAGGTCTCTTGCTTTATCGTACTTCTTCCCGGTAATACTTGCAAGCATTGTTATAGGGATCGTTGTTGTTATTGGCACTTTATTTTGTATAATTCCCGGCATCTATCTTGGCATTTGTTTATGCTTTGTTTATGTAATAATGCTGGTTGAAAGAAAAGGCTTCGGTTATGCTTTCAGCCGTAGTTTTCAGATCGCACACAAAGACTTCTGGATGACACTCCTTATCATTCTAGCAGTCGCATTTTCAGTAGGAGTGATAGGCGCCCTTATCTCACTTCCAATGACAGGTTCCAATCTTATTATGATGTTCAAGAACGTTTCCGGAGGCGAGATCTCACAAAGCCATTCAATAATCAATATGATGCTGACTACTCTAACTACCGTTATCATGTCGTTCTTAACTGTATTCCCTTTGATAGCATTGTCGCTGCAGTACTTCAATATACTTGAAAAGGAGAAAAGAGTTTACCGGCCTCAGCAGCCCATGAATAATCCCACAGTTTAATAGAATGTTATTGTTCGGGTTGTCTTAAAAATTCTGCTCCTCATAGTAAATGGTTTATGGGTTGGGCTGCTGGTTAAGTTAATAGTTATTGGTTGATAGTGTACTATATTCCGTGAATATTGTCCACGCATCCGAAAGGTTATGCAGAAAGAATGAAGTTTAGGGTTGAAAGGTTGGACGGCTGGTTTGGTTAATGGTCATTGGTTATATGGTTGGGCTGCTGGTTAGGTTTTTGGTTATTGGTTTAAGGGTTAGGCTGCTGGTATAGTTGATGGTCATAGGTCAGTTGTTTTTAACTTGTTACTATTGACCTTTTACCATACCAGTTGCTCTACCTATTAACCATCGACCTTTTACCAAACCAGTTGCCCAACCCATTAACTATTGACAAAAAAAGTTATACGACCCATCAACTATATACCCGATAATCTACAAAAAGCGGGAAATATAAAGGACTACAAACGCTGTAAGCAGGATATACAGGGAGACTTTCATAAGTTTTCCTGTTTTTATTTTCAACCAGATCTTAGCTGTCCATATAAAGAAAATTGCAAGGAGAAGATAAAATACGGGATTGTACAATAAAGCATCATAAAAACGGAAATGGCTGAAACTCCAGGTTGATTTGGTCAACCCGCATAAGGGACATTCATATCCGGTTATAACTTTATGCAGACATAATGAAATTCCATTGTTTATCATCCACTTTCCCGGAATAAAAGCCATCATGAGAATTCCAAACCATGTTAATACATTGACTATCTTTTCAATAGTGGACGGAAATTTATCTGCCATTTGTTAAATTCTGTATAAAGGGCTTTTACCGGTAGATCTCAAAACTACCGTCCTTATACAAAATTACTATTTTATCAGTTTCCTTATTACCTCTTGTTACGCTTTTAACAGGAGTTTCAGTTTTTATTGATTCTTGTTCTGAAGCAGTGACAAGTGTTTCCGTATCAGGCTCTTTATCTTCTGTAAGTGAGTTGAAATCAATGTTCAGTTGCCTCTTGTCAGTTTCATCTTCAGGCTCGTTTGCATATATCTCATCAGCGTTTCTGTACATCGGACCCTTATTCAGCAACAGCCAGTCGGGGTTTAAATTGGGGTAGTATTTCAGTATTCTCTGGATAAAGTCAACACCGGGATTATTCCTTCCTGAAATAATGTGCGAAACTCCTGAACGTTGCACTCCGATATTGTCAGCCAACTGAGAAGGTGACAAATTTTCGCTTTTCATCAGTTTTATAATACGGTCTTTCATAATAAACAAATATTACAAATGTAAATAATAATACGTTTACAGATGTAATCATTCGAATTAATATTGTAAATTACATTTGTAAACACACCCGGGTTGACCAATTGATGTATAGAATGCTGATATCAGAACAACATCCTTATAGTCAATCATTAGATATGAATATAGAGAACCTGATCAATTAATCTAAGTAATCAATGTAAAGTATTGATAATATGTATATGTATTAATAGTGCACTATCATAATACGTCATTTTATAATGATAATAACGAGTAACTATAAACAGGATGGCACTAAACCTTTAGATAAAATCAATATATTACTGATTAAATGATTATTATGCATCACTACTATTATGCTTGACTTCTATTGACATTAATACACAAAAAATCTGATGATTATTGTAATTTCATCTATTATTCTATATTTACAATGTTAGATTGTGTACTATTTAATTTTGTAAATAGGATACGACTCGTTAATAAATTAAATTGTAAAACCGTACAGGACAATTTGACAGAAAACACGGTACCAGTACCCTACTTCCGGTTAAAGGTTGTAAAATACTTCTCTTTCACATTTACAGGAATATTTGCGAGGAATTATTCAAACCCTGTGTTTACAAGGTTTGTGTTATAAAATGTCGTGATTCTACTCGTTGTTAATAGCCGGAAATGTTAATAAAAGGATCACATTCCGAGTTTATCGGATATCTCAGACATAGCTTTCAGGGCTATTTCGGCAAATTCATCCAGGGTCAGCCCTACCCTCTCGCATTCCATTATAGCTTCCCTTCTGACGGATGCCGCAAAAAGTTTTTCCTTCATTCTTTTTACAACTGATTTGGGTTTTACAGAGGATATCTTTTTATCAGGGTATACAAGCGCAGTTGCAAATATCAGCCCTGTGATGGTCTCTGAGGCTGCAAGGGCATGGTGGAACATTGTTGTTCTGTCCTTTCCTGCCGACACCTCATTGTGCATTTCTATTGCATCTATTGCGCTTTCGGGCAGGAGATCACCAATAAGTCCCCTTGCCCTTTGTCCATGTGTGTATGGATCAGCATTCGTCAATTCCACATCTATATCGTGAAGCAGGCCTGCAAGGCCCCATTCATCGGCATTCTGCCCCAGCCGTTCAGCCATTTTGCGCATCACCGCTTCCGAAGCGAGGCAATGCGCTATCATTTTTTCGTTTTTAATATGCTTATGCAGCAGTTCAATGGCCTGTTCCCTGTTCATATATCATTATTTATAGTTTGTTCATAAAGTCAGTATTTGGATCATAATGTTCGAGATCGAGGCTTTCGCAGTCTTGAAAACCAAGGAGTT
>CAZEWB010000490.1:0-3673 GCA_964515655.1 uncultured Bacteroidales bacterium | reverse complement strand
TTGTTGGGTGTGTTTGGTTTGGTTTGTTGTCTTTCAATGCCATATGCAATAATACTACTGTAAATTTATTCTGGACAACTGCAAGCGAAATAAATAACGACTACTTTTCAATTGAACGAAGCAGAGATGCTACAATATGGAAAACTATAGATAATGTAAAAGCTGCAGGCTACAGTAATTCATTGCTGAATTATTCTGCTTCGGATAACGACCCTCATGAGAGTGTTATTTATTACCGGCTGAAACAGACTGATTTCAATGGGAAATTTTCTTATTCTGATGTGGTTCCGGTCAATTGCAGTATTGCTTGTGGACAAAATATTGTTTCATTAAACATATACCCTAATCCGGCCGCCGAAGAGGAGAATATCTGCTATAGCTTCTGCTGCGCTCAGCCGGAGAAAAAAGTCCATATTGTGGTAAGAGACGTTTTCGGAAAGGAATTATATTCAAAATTCTTATTTACAGACCCCGCAGGCTGCGTACTTGAAGCTATTGACACGGACAACAGGATACCTCCGGGAATCTATCTGATAACAGGTACTTCCGATGACCGGGTTTATTGTAAAAAACTGATTATCCAGAAAGGAAACTTTTTTTGAAAATATCGTTATTCAGTGTATCTTTATCAAATAATTGAATTATGAAAATAAAAAAAACAGGAAAACCTGCCCTGAACTTGTTAAAGGGTCGCAAGTCTTCCGCACCTGGGAGATTAAAACTATTTGTTTTACTTTTTACTTTCTGTTTTCTACTTTCTACTTTCAATTCCTTTTCTCAAAGCGTAGGCATCAACGCCACCGGAGCAGTGTCCGATATATCCGCAATATTAGACATAAGTTCAACTACCCAGGGTGTGCTTATACCACGCCTGACAGATGCACAGCGGCAGGCGCTTAAAGACCCTGCTACCGGACTAATAATATTTAATCTCAACACCAATGAAATTAATTTCTATGATGGTACAGGATGGCAGAATATATCAGGAAACAGTGTTTCCACCACTTCAGCAGCAGGCACAGGGCCGGGCGGCGGCACAGGCATCAATACCACAGGCGCAATGCCCGATCCTTCGGCAATATTAGATATATCAGACACCGGCAGAGGTCTGCTTATTCCCAGAACCACGCAGGGTTCGGTAATTGCAGTTACGGGCCTGATTATTTATAATACAACAACCAATAAAATTAATTATTACGATGGCAGTTCGTGGCAGGTTCCCTGTTCCCAGTTAATAGATAACATTAAAGGAACAGGAGCAGTAGCAGAGGGCGTAGCAATAAATGCCACAGGCGCAGCGGCTGATGCCTCTGCCATGTTAGATGTATCGTCTTTTACCAAAGGCTTGTTGATTCCCCGAATGACTTCCGCCCAGCGAGATGGCATACAAACACCCGCCCAGGGGCTTATTATATACAACAACAATGATAACCGCATTGAAAACTGGATAGGAACTGCCTGGTACGAATGGATGTATTCTGTACCCGCACAACCCGGTGCAATAACAGGAACAAGCTCAGTTTGTCAAAGCCAGAACGGGGTGGCTTATTCTGTTACCAATGTTGCCGGAGTAACTTATACCTGGACATATTCCGGCGCCGGCTTTACAATTGCTACAGGTAGCGGAACCAATGCTATTACCGCTAACTTTTCCGCTGCTGCAACTTCGGGCACACTTACCGTTACCCCAGGCAATGCCTGCGGCAATGGAACTGCACAAACCATGGCTATTACAGTGAACACAATACCCGCACAACCCAGCGTAATTACAGGAACAAGCCCTGTGTGTCAAAGTCAGAACGGAGTGGCTTATTCTGTTACCAATGTTGCCGGGGTTACATACACATGGACATATTCCGGCGCCGGCTTTACAATTGCTACCGGTAGCGGAACCAATGCTATTACCGCTAATTTTTCCGCCGCTGCCACTTCCGGTACACTTACCGTTACCCCAGGCAATGCCTGCGGTAATGGAACTGCACAAACAATGGCTATTACAGTGAATACCGTGCCCGCGCAACCCAGTGTAATTGCAGGCACGAGTCCTGTGTGTCAAAGTCAGAACGGAGTGGCTTATTCAGTTACCAATGTTGCAGGGGTTACATACACATGGACATATTCCGGCGCCGGCTTTACAATTGCTACAGGTAGCGGAACCAATTCCATTACCGCTGATTTTTCCGCCGCTGCCACTTCCGGCACACTTACCGTTACCCCAGGTAATTCCTGTGGCAATGGTACGATTCAAACCATGAATATTACAGTGAATACAAATTCAACTGCTGCTACTTCTGCATCCGCAAATCCGAACCCGGCTTGTACAGGACAAACAGTTACACTTTCCTGTAGTGGCGGTTCATTGGGTACCGGGGCATCATGGGTTTGGTATAGCGATGGTTGTGGCGCTGCGGGTGGCGGAACTTATGTTGGTACAGGTAATCCTTTTTCTTTCACTCCTTCAACTACAGGGACTTTTACTTATTATGTCCGCGCAGAAGGACCACCTTGTAATCCAACTAATTGTGTATCTACAGCAGTAGTTACAGTAAATAGTTTGCCTTTTCCGCCAACATTAAAACCTGCCAGCGACATCACTTCCACCAGTTTTCAGGCCAACTGGTTTTGGGTTAGTGATAATGTAATATTATATGTATCCACCAGTTCTACTTTTATACCTCTTCTTCCCGGCTACCCTATAACACTTCCGGCCTGTAGTGATTATGTTGTTACCGGGCTCAATCCCAACACTACATATTATTATAAAATACAGCGTCAGAATAGTTGTGGAACAAGTAATTCCGTCCTTCCCAACCAGTCGGTTACCACCCTTCCCTGAAAATAAGTGATACTGTTCGGGCTGTCTGAATTTTTTTTTGCTCCTTATAGTTGTATCAACTCAATCTGGTTTTATGTTGAAAGGTTGAGCAGCTGGTTTGGTTCATTGTAAATGGTCGTTGGTCTGCGCAAACAACTACTAACTCTAACCCTTTAACCAAACCAGCTGCTCAACTTATTAACTTTTGACTTTTCAAAGAACCAGTTGCCCAACCCATCAACTTTATACCCGAGCAGATTCATTAATACTACCATCACCCTATCAAAATAGGGTGTTTGCCATATTTTATACTACTGATTATAATAGTAATTTTATATGTCTATGAATATTAATTTGTTAATATTGATGGAAACAGATGTGCCGATGCAGATACTATAAATATTAATTGTTGATGAATCGACGGATATATTTGTACCTAAAGCTTTTGCCACTGATGATAACCATATCAGCGTCAGTAAGCAACTCTTTTTAAATGATTTCGTCTTATTAAATATGAATAAAATTTAAAAAACACAAGCTATGAAAAAAACAATTTGTTTTTTAATATGCATAAGTGTTATCTCCTTTTTTTTCCACGGTAACACCGTAGCTCAGAGTGTCTCGAATAGTAAAACGAAATCCGCCTGGACTGCCGATAACCCTTTTCATACTGATGTTTTTGTTGAAAACCTTGGACAATTCAATAGCTGGGTTAATACAACAGATCCTATAAAATATGCTGTAAACAATAGTGATAAAATCTTTTTTACACCGCGTGGGTTGACATTCAAATTAGAGAAAAATAATAAAATGAGCGAAGAGGAACGGGAAGAAATGGAAAAGAGTAAAAGTAAAAAA
>CAZEWB010000489.1:2266-3678 GCA_964515655.1 uncultured Bacteroidales bacterium | reverse complement strand
TATCGTATAGAAGCGATTAACACTGATAGCTGTAGCCCAACTAAGACTTTTGTTTATAATTCGACACGTTCTAATATTCAGAAAAATCATTCTGTTTACGTACCATTTCAGTCTGCCAATGAAATAAATATTAAAATATTACCTAATCCAACAAATGGGGAATTCACTATATTGATTGAAGATGTAAACACTGCTACTATAATGAATTATCAGCTGTCAATTATCACAGTTCAAGGAAAACTTATTTATATATCTAACATTATAAATCAAAATTCCGAAATAGATTTATCAGATCGACCAAGTGGAATATATATTGTTAACATTACATTAGGCGAAAAAGTCTATCATCAAAAATTGATAAAAGAATAATTTTTTGTTCCTTCAAACGGCAAGCACAAACCTTTGTACGCCTTGATTTGTTTATGCGTCTATTAAGACAAACAAAGGCCAGTGGTAGCTCCATGTTAGAATTAAGAGGGCAGTAGCGTTCAATTTGACAATGGCAACAAATTACATAACAGTATGACGCAGGCTGCAAGGAAATTCCCGCCAAATTCAAAATTAAAACGTTACTTAATACGAATCAACTTAATTATACTGATCTTGTTCTTTGTAGTAAGTTTACAAATGTAAATACCCCCGTCTGCACTTCCGTTCCATCCAATAGTGTGGTTCCCTGCTGTATAAACTCCATCTGCCAGGGTTGTTACAATTGTGCCGTCAAGTCGTAATATCTGTAAAGAAATATTTTCAGTTTGCTGAAGTGCGAAATCAATAACAAGGATATTGCCGAACGGATTGGGGCTGACCTTTAAGATTTCATCAGCATCGGTGTTTTCAATTCCCATAGGATCAAGAACGGAGATGTATGACAGCTTGGTCTCTGTATCAAATAAAGAACCGAACTGAGTTGTAAGGCTTACCGTATAGACTCCCGGCGTGGTGTAGGTGAAAACCGGATCGCGCAGGTAGCTGTCGCTTGTGCCGTCATTTTCAAAATCCCATTCCCATCCGTTTTGCCCTGAAAACGACAGGTCGGTGAACTGAACGGTGAGAGGAGCATTGCCGGTTGTGACACTGGCAATGAAGTCAGCCTGATCGATAAGGGACGATACAACTGTAAACACAGAGGAATCCGACCACTCGCTCCAGCGCGCATTATAATCGCGGTAGCAAACGCGCCATTTATATGTTGAATCTATCGTAAGATTTCCGATCGGAACGGAATACCTTTGAAGGTCAATGCCGGCATTCAGGTTTATGGGATCGTAATTTGGGGATGATGTTACCCCATAGGTATCTTCGTTGTCGCGCAATACATCAATGATAGGACTGCTCCAGCTGCCGTTCAATTTTACCAGTTGAAATCTTGAACTCATTATTGAATCCACCCCGCTAAAAGATGAAGCCGT
>CAZEWB010000489.1:0-2256 GCA_964515655.1 uncultured Bacteroidales bacterium | reverse complement strand
AACAGAAGAAACAACCGGTGACAGGGCAACAGGCTTGTAGGGTGCAGGCTGATTCAGGTAACGATGCCATTTGTCCATTACTGCGTTATTCATCGGTTTGTCGGAATTTCCGAGGCTGTACATGGTAGCTTCACAGGTTCTTTGGTCCTCGTTTACTTCAACAATTTTATAGCAATAATAATCAAGAGAGCGCTGCACTTCAGGATAATCGGTCTGGTTTGCATACATGCCCCAGCGGTCGAGCGCTCCGCCTGCACCGCCGATAATTGAGATCCTGAAATCCCACCTGTCGGGATGAGACGACTGTATAATGCCTCGTTCGTAGTTATGCGAATGTCCGTGAGAATTAAGAGTGACTTTCGGGAACTGAACAAGTTCACCGGTCACATCAGTTAAAACGTACGAAGTATTTCCGTCAGGCCACATTTCTGAGTGCGCCGGCTGATGATTCATCACAAAAACAAAATCGCAGAGGTCATTTGTGTCAGACTGCACAAGTTTTTCATGTAACCATGTTGTCTGAGTTGCATCACTATATGAACCGGATGTGTTTAATGCAATAAACTGACAATTGCCCAGGAAAAATGAATAATATTTTTCGTTAAGGGTGTTTGGAAGGGGAAAGTCCGACAGCTCCTCATATTTCATGAAGTTATAATAGTAACTGCTTTCCACTTCGTGGTTTCCTATTGATACCATAAATGGAACTGAACATGAAATCCTTGAATATGTATTAAAATACTCGTTTGAATATCTGCCGGCATAACTTCCGACCTGAGTGATATCACCGGTATGAAAAACGAGAGAAAGTGAATCGTGCCAGTATGTACCATAATTATTAATGAGTGTGGACATAAGGCTGTCGGCAACTTTGTTCGATTGTGTAACGTCGCTCTGCGAATCGCTTACTATTGCAAATCTGACATGTGAACCCGGCGTCCCGGGTAATGCAGGAGTCCTGAAAGGATATGTTTCTGAGGTATCATCTCCGCTTATGCACCTGTAATAATAACGCGAGTCCGGCTGAAGTCCTGTCATCTTTACCGTATGCCATATGTTCCCGGAAATGTTTTCGTATGTGCCGGTTGCAGTTTCAGTAAGAGAAGTTGTCGTTCCGTACTGCACAATGGTAGAGGAAACATCATACGAATTCCATGAAATATACATCGAATTCGGGGTGGGGGTTTGCAGGTAAGGATGAATATTGGACTGGACAAGTCCTCCCATTTCCAGCGCTTCTGCATCGGTGAGGCAGGTACTGAAAAGGGCGATCTGCGAAACAGTTATCGGATAATCTTCTCCGTTTTCATCTGCAAAAAAGAGAACGTTTGGAATATCCAGCGAAAAACGCCCGTCAACAGCCTGACTTATGCCGTTAAGAATAAGATGCCCATCGAGGTAGTATTTGAATGATGTGCCGAGGTCAACTGTAATAACAAGCCTGTGCCATGTGTTAATAGGTACGGAAAGACCTGAATATCCGGTTGCGCTTATTCCTATTTGCCCCATCGTGTTAACGAAAACTTCGCCATCGTTGCTGTTGCCCATATTTGTCTGGTAAAAACAATGATAAATAGTAGGATCGGTAACTTTGAAATCGAACATTATTGAATACTCGTTAACTGTTGTTCCGCCGCCATTTGCCGGAATTCCGTGAGTGCAGGTGTAATAACTTCCTATGCCGATATTATATGCTCCGTCAAGGGGGCCGATACCGGGAACGGCAGTATGCGTGCCGTTAAGAAGCAGGTTGGTGCCGACAGTAGCCTGCAGGGAATTTGAGAGATTATCAAATGTCCACTGACCCACAAGACTTGCAGGAAAAGGTTGTGCAATGACCGTGTTGTAAACAGCAAAAACAATAATCAGTAAAAATATTCTTTTCATTTTCGTGTACGATTTTCCTGAGCAAAGTACGGAATTTCGATTAAAACGGCAAACACATATTCACAATTGAATATCCATTGCGTTTTTGCTGTAAAAGGCAGAGAAAATGTAATTACCCGGAACTTTCGTGATGAGTTGCACCGTTACATGTCCGGTATTTTATAGTTTATAATCGATCTTATAGTTAATTCATGCAAACAGCATAATTTTATGATTGTTTGTACCGTTTGTCTATCAGTCTTTATTATGTACATTTGTGCGTAATTTTGAGTTTTTATAATATTTTTCATTTTTGTTGTCTGGTATATAGAATATACATTTGTTTGCGCCTTACCCTAAAGGGTGCAAATTGATTTTCTTTATTCCAGT
>CAZEWB010000488.1:0-3690 GCA_964515655.1 uncultured Bacteroidales bacterium | reverse complement strand
GTGTTGGGTGTGTTTGGGTTGTGTGTGTTTAAATTAACAAAAGACAATATTTACAAGGTAATATCTGTTGAATAAACAAAAGTAAAAAAAAGTAAAATGAATACAAAAAGGTGCTCACATATATGATATCATATTGGAACACCTTTTATTGCGGAAAAGGACAAAACTGGTAGTTTTACTATTTGTTCCTAAGGTTGTTTATTTCATCCTTAAGTGAAGTATTTTCCTTCTGCAGGTCTTCTATCATTTTCTGCTGTTCCTGGATTGCTTTAACGATGGGAACAACAAATTCAGCATAACGGATACTATAAACATCCTTATCGTTCTGAGGAACATCAAAACCATCGAAATCGAAATTGCTGTTTTTTGCCGCCTGTTCAACCTCCTGTGCAATGAAACCGGTGCAAATCTTGTTACTTCTTATATCTTTTTGTTCCTGTGATATTGTATTTGGGTCACGACCCGAAAAACGATTCAGTTCATCAACATCAAGGCGATATGTTACCGGACGAAGTTGCATAATGAAATCAATTCCTTTTACATTTTCTGTGACATCCTTTTTGAAGCGGCCATCAGATAGTGTGCTCCATGCTTGAATTCCACCAATTTCTGTTACAAAATCATCACCTACTCTCACATGGTTACTTGCAGATGGAATAGCATATGAGCCAAGGGCTGTGGTATTGCTATAACCGCCTGAATTGGGTCCTGCGAGCGAACCAACACCGGTATTATAACTTCCGCTGCTGATATTGATGAGGGCATAATGACCAAGTGATGCATTTTCAGTCCCCCCGATATTTCCGTACCCGGCATAATAACCTACAGCAGTATTAGATGTAGCTGTGTTTTTGTTCAATGCACTATGACCTACTGCAACATTTTCACTGGCTGATACATTTGAGTTTAAAGCCGTATAACCTATTGCTACATTCTTTCCTCCCGTATTATTTAAAAAATTTGCACGATATCCAATGGCAACCGATTCTGAGCCACTGGTATTCGTACCGAGTGCACTATGTCCAACGCCTGTATTATAATTTCCGGTATTTGAGTATAGGGTGTTATTTCCTATAGCTACATTGAAAGTAGAAGCCGTACCCTGTCTGAGCGCAGCATCACCTATGGCAATATTGTTTGAACCGGTTAGGTTAGAAAAAGCAGAGTACATTCCAATTGCAATGTTATAGTTACCTGTCGTATTGTTGCGCATTGCATTAGCACCGACAGCAGTATTGTTATTTGCTGTATTTGAATACAAACAATAATACCCTACGGCTGTATTCAGGTTACCGGCGCTGTTTTGATTCAGTGCCCGCATGCCCACTGCCGTATTCTGGTAACCGCCAATATTATTTCCAAGCGATCCTATACCTAAGGCTGTATTTTCGTAGCCGGTAGTATTTGAATACATGGATGAACTACCAATACTTGTATTGCTTGAGCCGATAGTATTTGCCGTAAGCGAGCCATCTCCCACAGCAGTATTATAATCCCCCTGTGTATTGGCAAACAGCGCATTAGATCCTATGCCGACATTTTTCTCTCCGTCAATATTAGAATACAATGAACTCGCTCCCAATCCGGTATTATATGTGCCGATTGTATTCAAATATAATGAATAACATCCCACTCCGGTATTATAGCCTGCCGTAGTATTTGCATTTAGAGCAGACATACCTATGCCGGTATTGAACCCACCGGATATATTATTATACATTGCTCCCGAACCAATTGCGGTATTGTATAATCCATCCAGATTGTTTTTTAAAGACGTTTGGCCTACCGAAGTATTGTCGGATCCGATAGTATTTGAATTCATAGAATTTGCGCCATAAGAAGTATTCCTGCAGCCTGTAATGTTAGCCGTTAATGCAAAGACTCCTGTTGCGGTATTATCATCACCGCCGGTATTTGCATACAGGGTCATCCTTCCGAGTGCAGTATTGTTAGCCCCGCTTGTATTGCTGTACATCGAATATCCTCCGACAGCAACGTTCTCGCAACCTGTTGTATTTGAGAACAGGCTCTGAAAGCCGAGAGCCGTATTTCTAAAACCTATAGTAGTATTATATCCTGACTGAAATCCTATAAATACATTATCTCCGTTCGATTGCAGGTTAAATCCTGCTTCGTATCCAATAAGAATATTCCGTTGTGCGCTTATTAAGCTTTTCCCGGCTGTGTACCCTATCACAACGTTATCGCTCCCAGTTGTCATGGCCGAACCCGCATCATAACCGAGAATAATATTACTCAACCCTGTTGTTAACTGGTTTCCGGCATTATAACCAAGGACTGAGTTATAAGCGCCACTTGTGATGTTTACTCCAGAATTATGACCGATGAAATAATTATCTGGTGTAAGGTTCATATAACTTGTTTCAGTACCTGAGCCCACATCCTCAACTCCGAATCCCGCATCACCATTGGCAGTATATACTCTTGTACTGTCAGGCCGTACAAGCAGATAATTATGAGTAAACGCTTTTGCAGTATTTCTTCCGCTTACAGCAAATGTACCCTTGTTTGATTTTGTAGCATCATCGTCGAAATAAATTCTTACGCTGTCTTTATAAACAACAAATACCGATTGTCCGTCATTATCTTTTACTTCGAACAGCGGTTCTGTAATAGGAGCCGTAGCGCTTCTCTGAACGACAAGTCTTCCGTTGGGGTTGTTCAATCCTATTCCCATCCTTTCGTTAGTATTATCCCAGACAAGTCCGTTGTTGGCTCCGAAACTGCCGGAATTATTGAACTGGATATCTCCGTTAACACCGGCGGGACTTCCTGAACCACCTGAGGGAAGGACAACCGTATTCCCGCCAGAAATAGTAAGGTCGTTACCTGCAAGGCTTAAGGTCTGCAACTCATTTGTAGCATCAGCATCAGCATCGTTGACGTTGTCGGTACTGCTTACAGTGAAGTTCGGATAAGTTCCTGTGACTGTCGTTGCACCGCTACCGGTAAGTGATACAGTCTGATCGGGGGCTGTGTTTGAAATCTGATTACTGCCGTCAATATTAATTCCTGTACCTGCAGTATATGTTGTATTATCATCAGTGCTGCTGACCGTAAAGTTTGGATATGTCCCACTTACCGACGTTGCACCACTACCGGCAATAGATACTGTTTGGTCGGGCGCTGTATTGGAAACAATATTCCCGGAAATATCAATGCCCGTACCTGCCGAATATGAACTGCCGCCTGGCAGAGTTACGGTATTCCCGTCTGATATGGTAAGGTCATTCCCTGAAACAGACAGTGTCTGCAACTCGTTGGCAGGATCTGCATCTGCATCATCGGGATCTGTTATGTAACCGGCATCATTAGTAAAAGCACTTACATTCACCGGCGCACCGGTAAGATCGCTGTAATTACCGCTAAACCCGGCAGGAAGTTTTACAAAACCACCATCGCTAAGGTAAATGGTATCGTTACTGATGCTGATGACCTGCAACTCGTTCGTAACGGAGCCATCTATTTCCGTTGTCAGATATCCTGCATCATTGGTGAATGAACTGACATTTGTTGGAGTTCCGGTCAGGTCATTGTAGTTTCCGCTGAAATCGTTTGAAGCATCCTGATCCCAGCCGGTAAAGTCCGGCGCCCCGTTAAGATCATTGTAATTGCCGCTGAAAGCATCTTCGGATGTCTTTGCATGAAGAGCGTAAGGGACACTTATAA
>CAZEWB010000487.1:0-3695 GCA_964515655.1 uncultured Bacteroidales bacterium | reverse complement strand
CCTTTTTTGCAGGAACACCCGCATAAATTGAATTTGGTTCAGTAACAGTGTTTTCGAGTATTACTGAGCCGGCGGCAATAATGCAGTTGCTGTTAATAACAGCGTTGTCCATTATTACAGCTTTCATTCCTACAAGGACATTGTCGTGAATTGTGCAACCATGGACAACTGCTCCGTGTGCTATTGACACGTTATTTCCAATGTTTGTTGCTGCCTTTTTATATGTGCCATGGATCACAGCACAGTCCTGAATATTAACCTTATTACCTGTTTTAATGTAGTTGACATCTCCCCTGACAACAGCATTGAACCAAACCGTGCAGTCATCGCCCATTTCTACTTCGCCTACAAGTGTGGCATTTTCGGCGAAATAGCAGTTCTTTCCTGTTTTCGGTTCTTTTTCGCGGACCTTTATAAGGTATGCCATTTATTTTTTTTCAAATATACTTATCCGTTTCGAATTAAAAAATGACTTTAAAAGATTACATTATTAATAACAACCATTTGGTATAGTATTTAATATCAAACCCCACATCAAAGTAATCCAATAACCCCAAAATTCCAAGACCCAAGATTCAAATTCCAAATTCAAAGAACCAATTTCCAAACAAATCCAAAATAACAATCACAAAATCCAAAACCCGTTTTGAATTTCAATTTTTTGGAAATTAGAATTTGTTTGTTATTTGAAATTTTATTTTTATGATTTAATAGATACAATTAGTAAATTGAATATTGGAAATTATTTGTATTTTGAAAATTGAGTATTGATGCTTCTGACAGAAAGGTATTTTACTTCTTCTGATCTTGACTAATATGTAATTCAATTTGATATTATTGTCTAACCCAGGCATCACAGATACAGTTAATACATCCTCTTTTTTTTATCGAAAAAACTGACTAAATAACATGTTTATTCAGAAAAATATACTTTACTTTTGCATTATAATAGTCAGAACATAAACTAATCACTGAAATATTAACCAATTACCATGATCATGAGCAAAACAAAAAAAGTTGTTGAAGCGGAAGATGTGGTTGTAAAATTTGTCGGGGACTCCGGCGACGGGATGCAGCTGACAGGCTCACTGTTTTCTGATACTGTTGCCTACGACCGCAATGACCTTACAACCTTTCCTGATTATCCTGCCGAGATCCGTGCACCACAGAATACTGTTGCCGGTGTGTCGGGCTTCCAGGTACATTTCGGAACAAAGAAGATCCTCACTTTCGGTGATTTATGCGACACCCTGGTGGCCATGAACCCCGCATCGCTTTTTGCAAACATTAAATGGGCGGACAAAGGGGCCTATATCATAGTTGACTCCGATATGTTCACTGATGTTTTTATCGAAAAGGCCGGCTTCAAGTCAAATCCCCTTACCGACGGCACCCTTAAGGACTTCAGGATAGTTCCTGTGCCGATGTCAACGCTCACAAAAGAAGCTACAGCATCGCTGGGGCTCGACACTAAAACGGTAAACAAGGCAAAGAATATGTTCTCTCTTGGGATCACGTTGTATATCTACAATAAAACGACCGATCATGCATTTAAAAACCTTGAGAAGAAATTCAGGAAAAAACAGCAAATATTTGAACTGAACAAAATGGCTGTTGAAGCGGGTTACAAATATGCTGAAACATGCGAACATATCGATACTACTTATGTTATTAAACCAGCCGATATTGAAAAGGGTAAATACCGCAACATTACAGGAAACGTAGCAACTGCATGGGGATTGCTTGCCGCATCTGAGCGCAGCGGACGTCCTCTTTACCTTGGATCATACCCTATCACTCCCGCAACGGAAATTCTTATGGAACTGGCTTTGCACAAGTCGCTTGGCGCAAAAGTAGTTCAGTGCGAAGATGAGATCGCGGGCATTTGCTCGGCGATCGGTGCCAGTTATACCGGAAGTCTTGCCGTAACGACAACTTCCGGTCCGGGATTTTCACTTAAAAGTGAAGCGTTAGGACTGGCAGTGATCACAGAACTTCCCCTGGTAGTAGTGAATGTTCAGCGTGGCGGCCCTTCAACGGGATTGCCAACAAAATCTGAACAGAGCGACCTGATGCAGGCTTTATTCGGACGTAACGGCGAGGCCCCGGTAGTGGTGATTTCTGCATCAACACCTGTTGAATGTTTTTATTATGCATTTGAAGCTGCAAAAATTGCACTTGAACATATGGTTCCTGTAGTTCTTTTAACCGAAGGCTGTCTTGGTTTCGGCTCCGAACTCTTCCGTGTTCCGAAAATGAAGGACATGCCCGAAATAAAACCTCCTATTGCAAAACCTAATGAACCCGATTATAAACCTTACCGCCGCGATCCGGAAACGCTAGTGCGCAAATGGGCTCTGCCCGGTACCGAAGGACTGCGTCACCGCATCGGAGGTCTGGAGAAGTCGGATATTGCCGGCAGTGTTTCTACTGACCCTCAAAACCATCAGAAAATGACAAAATACCGTGCTGATAAAGTTGCACGTGTTGTGAAAAAGGTTCCCAAACAGGAAATATACGGAGATGCAACCGGCGACCTTCTTGTCGTAAGCTGGGGAAGCACCAAGGGAAGCGTTTATTCGGCTGTTGAAAAACTCCGGAGCGAGGGAAAGAAAATAAGTCAGGCTCACTTCAACTATCTCAATCCTCTTCCTGCAAATACCGAGGAGGTACTATCGGGATTCAAAAAGATCTGCGTATGCGAACTTAACGAAGGGCAGATGGTAAACTGGCTGAAGATGAATTTCAACCAACACAATTACACACAGTACAACAAAACACAGTGTTTGCCCTTCCTCAAGAGCGAGTTAATTGAACATTTCCGTAAACTTTTAAAATAAACGGCTATGATAGATAATGATAATATGACCGTAGAAAGGTCGAATGTAGAACTTACAAAAGAAGACTTTGTAAGCGACCAGATGGTAAAATGGTGTCCCGGATGTGGAAATCATGCTATTCTTGCAGCAGTTGCCAATGTCTTTCCAAAGATAGGCTACAAAAAAGAATGTTTCATGGTTGTTTCGGGAATAGGTTGTTCTTCGCGTTTTCCGTACTATGTAAACACTTACGGATTTCATGGCATTCACGGCCGTGCACTTCCGATCGCAACCGGCATGAAAGTATCAAATCCGCACCTCAGCCTATGGGTCGCCACCGGCGACGGTGACTCGATGGCCATTGGCGGAAACCATTTCATACATGCCATACGCAGAAATATTGACATGAATATTCTTCTTTTCAACAACCAGATTTATGGGCTGACAAAGGGGCAGTATTCTCCGACCACACCAATGGGACAGACGACGAAAACATCACCTCAGGGAACTATCGAACATCCTTTTACAACGGGAGAACTTGTTCTTGGCGCTCAGGGCACTTTCTTCGCCCGCTGCGTCGACACAGATGTAAAACTAATGACCGAAGTAATGTTCGAAGCAGCCCGCCATGACGGAACCTCACTTATTGAGATCATGCAGAATTGCGTTATTTATTACGACAAAGCACATGCACAATTCAATTCTAAGGAAACGCGCGATGAAAATCAACTTCGCCTCCGCAACGGCGAACATATGATCTTTGGCGCCAAGAAAGATAAAGGTATTATGCTGAAAGATACAAGGCTTGAGGTTGTAAAGATCGGTGAAAACGGTATTACCGATCTTCACAACCCACACCCAAACACACCCAACACA
>CAZEWB010000486.1:0-3700 GCA_964515655.1 uncultured Bacteroidales bacterium | reverse complement strand
ACCTTTGTGATCCTGTCGGTATGGGTTACGAACAGCTTTTTCGATTTTACAACATATCCCGCACTTAAATGGGTCGTTCAGGGAGTTGCCGTTACCCTTCTTCTGATATTTTTCGGGGAGGTGATGCCGAAAGTCTGGGCTTCCGGTGCGCGAATGTCGATGGTGGGATTTATGGCTTTGCCGCTTACAGTGCTGGAGGTCATCCTTTGGCCTCTGTCGGTTTTTCTTGTAAGAAGTTCATGGATCGTAAAAAGACATTCAAAACCTAAAAAAGAGATTACCCTCGACGAACTGTCCCACGCTATAGACCTTGCGTCAGACGACCTTCAGCAGGACGAAAAGATACTGAAGGGAATCGTGAACTTCAGTGGTATTTTCGTCAAAGAGATCATGCAGCCACGTCTGGATGTGGTTTTTGTTGATATCAAAGCTCCCCTTACCAAGATCACTGCAGTTGTGGTTGAGTCAGGCTTTAGCCGCATCCCTGTTGTTATGGGAGATTTCGATCACGTACAGGGCATACTTTACATAAAAGACCTTCTGCCCCATATAACCAAAAGTGATTTCAAATGGCAGACGCTGATCCGGCCTCCGTATTACGTTCCCGAAAACAAACCCATCAATGACCTTCTGAACGAGTTTCAGGCAAAAAAGATCCACATGGCAGTTGTTGTTGATGAATATGGCGGTTCATCAGGAATTGTGACGTTGGAGGATATTCTAGAAGAAATTGTAGGTGACATCACTGATGAATTCGACAACGAAGATCCAGGCTTTTATAAGGTTGATGATAACAACTGGGTTTTTGAGGCAAAGACCCAACTGAATGACTTTTACAAGGTCTTTGGAATAGAAGAAGATATCTTTGAACACGAACGAGGGGAAACTGATTCGCTGGGCGGACTGATACTGGAAAAGATCGGTCGTATCCCTGATAAAAACGAGGATATCAATATCGGTGACTTTGCCTTCAAGATCAAGTCGGCGGATAAACGTCGGATAAAACAGATCAATGTCAGACTGAATATTAACAGAAAAGACAAAGAATGAATAACAGATGTTACGCAAAAAGACCATGAATAAGCCCCAAGTCCAAAATTTCAAGCCCCAAATTCAAAGGATAAGAAAAAGCACGGAAATGGAAAAGAAAAATGATCTTTGTGAAAGATTATTGCAGTTTGCGGTGGATGTCATTTTATATCTTCGTACTGTTAAAAATACAGTGAATAAGCCCCAAGGTACGACACCCCTTGGAATTTGTGGTTTGGGTCTTGGAATTTGGAACTTGGAATTTGGGGCTTGGGACTTTTTTCGCACAATAATTTATATACGCAACATAAGTGAATAAGGTCACCGGAATTACTATTGCTCTCATTTTTCTCACATCATGTGGCGGTGATTATATTCCCAGGCCAACCGGATATTTTCGTATAGACTTTCCTGAAAAAAAATATGTTAAATACGATTCATTCTGTCCTTTCACTTTTGAATATCCGGCATACGCACAGATAGAGAAAAGCGAGGATACTATAAACGACCCATGCAGCTTCAACATAGTTTTTCCGAAATTCAGAGCAAAGGTTTACCTTACCTATAAAGCCGGCAAAGAAAATATTTCCGGATACCTCGAAGAAAGCCATAAGTTCGTTTACAAGCACACCATAAAAGCCGACGCGATAAATGAGAAACTCTATATCGACTCAGTTAGGCAGGTCTTCGGTACTCTTTACGAAATAAAAGGCAATGCGGCTTCATCCTTACAGTTTCACATGACCGACAGCACCGGGAATTTCCTGCGCGGCTCGCTATACTTCGCAAATGTTCCAAACAAAGACAGCCTGCAGCCTGTGATACGTTTTCTTCAGACCGATATAACCCGCCTTATCGAAACACTTGAATGGAAAAACTGATACCCGTTCAGAAAATTTCAGCCGGAACAGTTGCTGAAATATACTATTGCCCTGTTGCCGCAAGTCCCGATATTTTTCCGCCCGAATTCTCAGCCGGCCTTCCGGAAAAATTCTGCATGAGACGGAAATGTGAATTACTTACTATACATTATATAATATCTCAGGCGATCGGATTTTCCGGAAAAGTCCATTACGACCATGAAGGCAAGCCATTCCTTCCCGGCTTTGGAAAAACTATCAGCATAAGCCACTCCGCACAATACGCGGCAGTGATGACAGCCCCTGTACCCTGTGGTGTTGACGTTGAAAAGATTTCCGGAAGGACAGAAAAGGTCGCGCATAAATTCCTGAGCGAAACCGAAAGAAAACTTGCCGAAAGCGGAAACAGGGAATTCCTTTACACTCTTCTGTGGTCTGCCAAGGAATCGTTGTTCAAGATCACCGGCTGTCCCGATTACCTTATGCACATGAGGACACTTGCACCTCCGGCCCCGGGCAATGACTTTTTGTTGATGGAGGTCAGCTGCGAAGGAAAAAATAAAGAGTTCAGGGTTTTTTATACTACCTTTGACGGACATGTACTCACATGGGCTTATGAAGGATAACATCTACAGGAAATATTTCGAAAAGTCAAAAGGCCCTATGCTGGCCATTCTTATCGATCCCGACAAGTACAGTCCCGAAATGTCTGTTATCTTATCTGAGAAAAACAATTTACCCGACTTTGTCCTTGTCGGCGGAAGCCAGGTTTCGACCTCAACAGATGACTGTATAACTGACATAAAACAAAAAACGGGACTTCCTGTTCTGCTTTTCCCGGGCAATCCTTCGCAGCTCTCAATACACGCCGATGCAGTTCTGATGCTCATGCTGCTTTCGGGCCGCAATCCCGAATATCTCATTGGCCACCATATTGCTTCGGCGCCTCTGATAAAAAAACATGACACCGAAACAATTTCTACCGGATATATACTTGTCGGAAATCACACAGGTTCTTCTGTATGTAAAGTGAGCCGGACTGTTCCCATTCCTTCCGACGAAACAGAAAAGATAATAGCAACTTCTCTGGCCGGTGAAATAATCGGCAATAAGATCATTTATCTTGAAGCCGGAAGCGGCGCAGAACAGCCTCTTGACACAGATATAATTTCCGAAGTAAGAAAAAATATTTCCGTTACGCTGTTCTCGGGCGGAGGAATTAAAAGCGCTGCTGTTGCCTCATCCCACTGGAAAGCGGGCGCTGACGTTGTTGTTGTAGGTACGGCGTTTGAGAATGATCCTGGAATTGTAAGAAAACTTGTTGTTGCAAGGGATACGCTGCGGTAAGGAATCCAAAGCACTAAACCGAATCCTGAAATCCGAAGAACTTTTTGTAAAACTCTGCAAAGGTAATGACCTGTGTATTTTCAAACATTTGCAATTTAAGCAAATGAGGTTTATCACCGGTAATCAAAAAATGTGCATTGCCGTCTTTTGCAAGCGCTAATAAAAAGTTATCGTCAGGATCGGTCGAGATTGTTGCTGATGAAACAATATCAATGCCTGAAGTCGCTGCTGAAAAGAGTTGCAGGAAGTATTCTATTTGGGAACGGGTTATGTATTTACGGAATTTTGGCCGGGATAAAACTTCTTTCAACTCATTATACAGTTCATTACACGATAATATTTCGAAACGTTTATCGGCAAGTAATTTATTAAAACCCGATGTAATTGTTTTCCCAATAAGGAAGCTGATCCATATATTGGTGTCAATAACAACCCTGATTCTATCTGACGGCATATTTCGATTT
>CAZEWB010000485.1:1301-3704 GCA_964515655.1 uncultured Bacteroidales bacterium | reverse complement strand
TGATAACATAAACACCTTTTGCTAATTCATTTGGAAATTCAAGAAATTCTTGATGTTCTCCTACTTGCTGCTTTTGATTATCAACAAATGTTTTTATTTGTCGACCTTGTGCATCAATCAGATTAATAGAAATTGTCTCTGTGTATTTTAATGAATATTCTAAAGTTGAAATTTGCTCAACAGGATTTGGATAGAATAATGTTTTTGAAAAATTGTTATGTAAATCAACAATGCCTATATTAAGATCGTTTAAAAGGCGTACTATTGAGAAATCATAATTTCCACTTGTATTCATCGCAGAGCCATCAACCAAAAGTTTTCCATCAGTTTGTAAAACCGAAGCATACCCATAATCCAAACCTCCTGTAAAATCAACTTGTAGTAATCCTGTTCCGTTAAAAGTGCTATCTAAAGTACCATTTGATATAATTCTTGCTATTGCGAAGTTATAATTGTTCGCTCTTCCGACAACAAATATTTTACCATCTGGTTGGATTGTTATGTCATGAATTCTCTCAAAATCACCCGGGAAGTCAATTACAACTCTTCCAGAACTTCCAAAAGTAGAATCCATAGACCCATCAGAATTTAGTCTTCCAACTGCAAATCTTGTATCTGTTACAAATAAATTCTTGTCACTAGTTCCTCCTCCTACAATAATTTTTCCATCAGGTTGAACATCTATAGAATTTACCCAGTCTGACATAAATGCAGGTCCGGCAACATTTGTATGATCGAAAAAAGTGAAACCATTTGTACCAAATGTACTATCTATAGTTCCTGTACTATCAATTCTTGTAATACCGAAATAGCACCACAAAGGGACACCCGTAACGTATTCACCAGCAACTAATACTTTGCCATTTGCAAGAAGTGAAATAGATCTAACTGATTGAGATAAATGAATTATTCCGTTATTTCCAAATGTACTATCTATTATTCCGTTTGGTTTATACCTGATAACAAGTCCACTGTCAGAAATAGATGACATCGCACCAACTAAAATTTTTCCATCTAGTTGAATCAAAACAGAATTTCCTTCATCATTACTATTTGGTGCTATATTCAAGATTGAACTGCCATTCGAACCAAAGGTACTATCTATTACTCCATTAGATAAAACTCTTGTTAGTATGATATTTGTACACATTGTATCAGATGTTGAGCCTGTACAAACTATTTTCCCATCATTTTGTAAAATCGCACTTCTGATAAAATCACCTTGCCAGCCAGCTTGTGAAAGGTTGTAAATTACTTTGCCATTGACTCCGAAGGAACTGTCAACAGAACCATTTGTCATATACCTTACCATTGCCAGATCTGAGTAGTTGGTCATAGAGTTGGAAGTGTGGAACCATCCAACGGCAATTATTCTACCATCAGGTTGGAGTAGAATATCTTCTAAGTTATCACCTATGCTTAATGGCGAGATGTCAGTCATTACCTTTCCGTTAACTCCAAAGGTAGAATCTAATGTCCCTGCTATTTGAGCAAAAAGACTGGTAGTTGTCAATGTAATTGCAAACAAAATAATATGAATGACTTTTTTCATGATATGTTCTTTAAAATTACCATAACGTTTATATTCCAATCAAAATTAAGGTTTATTTTGTAAAACTGATGTGAAACCGTAACCAAAGGTTGGATTTATTTTTCAAAAATAAGAAAAAAAACGACACAGTATAAGTTTTTTATAAACGAGTTAGCAACAAGACGCATCTATTTTTTCAATTTCACTCAACACATTATAAAAAACATAACCGTCATTGTATAATAATTTTCCCTGATGAATTAAATTGTCCGTTGTCTGTCACCTGATAGAAATACATTCCGCCTGTCAAATCGTCTCTTGAAATTTCAGTTTTCAGGTTTCTTATTTCGTATTTCTTTACCTCTCTGCCAAACAAATCATAAAGCGTCAATATACAATTCTGATTTTTTTTATTTATAATCTCCATTGTGGTATATTCGCTGAAAGGATTGGGGTAAACCTTTACAGAAATATTTTCTGTAACATTATTTTCAATTCCTGCCGGATTATGGTGATAGTAGAAGGCGCCCATATCCATTCTTGTTCCGTCAGGATCCTGGTCATTGACATCTGTTATCCATGTTTGTCCGTTAGTATCCAGATCGGGATTACCGGCATCAATACATGGCGACAATGATGTCAGATGAAGAACAGAGTCTAATAAAGGATTGGTATTTATTGAATTGGAATCAAGTTGCGCGAAATTCCGGATAAAAGATAATGTAACAAAACCATAACTACCGAAACTTCCTAATGTGTCAATAAGAATCGGAGTTGTAACAGTTGTATCGGCCCGCAAATAAAGATTATAATCTGATATTAAATCACCATAGCTATATCTGGTAAGGTAAATAAATAAAGCAGGGGCTCCG
>CAZEWB010000485.1:0-1291 GCA_964515655.1 uncultured Bacteroidales bacterium | reverse complement strand
GGGTTGGGTGTGTTTGGCAGGATCGTGTCTTTCAGATCGCTTATTGCTAATGCAGACTGATCATTTTTAAAACAGGTATTATTGATAGTATAACAATTAGCGCTACGGTAGATACTTATTCCAGCGCCCTGATTATAATAAGACAGATTATTTCTGAAAATACAACCTCCGTCGCGACCTTCGGATGCGGAATTATCCAGTATAAAGCCATTGCCATCAGTATGAAATAAAGAAGAATCGCAGTTATGATGCGAAATATTATTTTCTATCCATATTGTTTTAGCCTGAGGTTTATAAACGGAAATTCCTGATGACCATCCAAGCCACATACCATTGTAACATGTTTCATTGTTTTTAATATGTATATTGCTGTTATTGAAGTTTACCGCAATCCCTGTCCGGCCATTGTAAGCACTTTTGTTTCCATTAATTTCAATATGATGGGAATTCAAAACGTCTATTCCTTCTTTTCCAAAAGAATCAACGAGGAAATCTTTAATTGTAATATAAGAGCGATAGTTCAGCCATACGCCATAACTTTTAGTAATATGCCATGTAAACATTGAAGGATCTGCAGGTAATCCGAATAATGAATCTTCCAGGAACACGTATAGGGTTTGGATTGTATCAACGACATAACACATCCCCGGGTTAAAATGGACGGGATTAAAAAATTCATCCAAATACGACGGCATTCTTACGCTGTCCCTGTATGCTTCACAATAGCTACTGCTTTTCAATTTACGCTTCCAGACGTTTGTAAGCGTATCATTATATTGGTACCAGGACGAATCAATTTCCCATGATGAACCGGCTTCGGCAGCCGAGTCAAGCGGAATGTAACCGTTTAAATGTGCCGATAGCGGAATTTCAGATCGATAAACTATATAACCATTAATGGTATCACCGGAATTATCCGGGCTTATAGCTTCGTAATATGTTCCCGGCATTACTATAACAGTATCGCTGGCGCGGACAACAATAGTATCGCTGCCCAACTGTGCATACATACATGCCCGTTTGATAGTTTTCCACGCGGAATCGGGGCTTATGCCGGAGTTGTAGTCGCTGGCCGTACTACCGCTGCCATTAACATAATATGTTACCTGTGAAAATCCAAAATGTGAGATAACAAGATAAGCGATGAAGAACAGAATTATTTTTTTCATAATGACTTTTTTAGAACTGTTACTGAATTATTATTTTTCCTTTTCCAACTACCCGGTTTTTATCCGTCACCTGATAGAAATACATTCCGCCCGGCAAAACCCAACCAAACACACCCAACACA
>CAZEWB010000484.1:0-3713 GCA_964515655.1 uncultured Bacteroidales bacterium | reverse complement strand
TTCGGACCCGATCTTATCCGATGCACAGTATAAAACCAACACAACACCCCTGAACAATGCCCTTTCTAAAGTAACACAACTTAACGGGATCTATTTCAACTGGAATACTGCTCAATATCCCGAATTAACAGACACTACCCGCCAGATTGGTTTTATTGCACAGGATGTTGAACAGGTAATTCCCGAAGTGGTAGAAACAGATGCCGGAGGCGTAAAATACGTTGATTACAGCAGGATGGTTCCGGTTCTTTCGGAAGCAGTAAAAGAACTGAAAAACCAGAACGACAGATTGGAAAACCAAAACGACAGTTTGCTTTCAATAATTGCATCTTATGAAAGCCGTTTTACAGCGATAGAAGATCTTCTTGCTGCCTGCTGCTCCGAAACACGCAGTTCATCTGTAAATGTAACCATCGAGACAAGGCCTGTTGTAGTACCTGCACAAAACACCACATTGAACCAAAACTATCCCAATCCGTTTAAGACAATTACAATTTTCACGTATACTCTTGGTGAAAGCGGCAAATGCGAACTTGTAATAGAAGACACATACGGAAGAACCATTGCAACTCTTGTAAGCGAAAACCAGCAGACCGGAAATTACAGCGTTGAGTGGGAAGCTTCGACACAGCCGGCAGGAATTTATTTTTATTCGCTTCGCATGAACGGAAAGGTACTTGTGAAAAAAGCCATTAAAATTGAGTAATAGTATATTCAATAACTAACAAAAAAAACAGTCATACTGAGCCGGCCCACCTTGAAGATCAAATTCAACCGATAAGTACTTAGGCCGTGTCGAAGTACGACTGTTTTTTCATCGCTCTCGCTCTGCTTCTCGCTCTGTTTCCCCCCGCGCATCCTTCGACACGGTTGCAAATACTTCCGGTAAATATCAGCAGACATGAGGCAACCGGCTCAGGATGACGCCAGCGCACGTGTAAACGGAAAGGTGCTTGTGAAGAAAGCGATAAAGATTGAATAATCGTTTCGCAGCCCGGTGCTTCTGACTCCGAAGGAGTCAAATATTAATAACCCCTGACAAGTCCGAAATGAAATGAAGGACGATGTCAGGGGTTACCAGCACCTTTGGGCACAACCACGAAGTGGTTGAATATATAAAACCCCACTCTCCCCCAAAAAACACATAACACAATTCCCTTAGCCTGCGGCTCCACTCACATGCCTACACACAACGATTGCTTCGGTCGCTATTAAAGACCTCAGCTTCTAATTGCCGGTGTTGCTTCCTCGCAAAGACGTGGTGTTTTTTATAGTGCGTTTCGGCTATCTCTAGGTTCTCTGATGGCATTAGCAAAGGCGAACCTTGAGGTCTGCGAGGGAAAGGGGAATTCCTGCAACAAAGAAACAATCATTCCCACGCTATTGGCGGGGTGATTTCCTCCCACTTTCCTAAACCTTTTTTAAAAGTTCCAAATTCCAACGCAGTTTTCCCTTGGGGCTTGGATTTTGGTTCTTGTGACCTGGGGCTTTTTCAAGTCTTTTCTAGTTAACCCTGCTTAAACCTTCAAGGACGCCCTCACACATGCCCGCTCCAGACCTTGAAGGTTTTGCCATACACACACTTCTAAGCCACAGAATAAATCATCTTATAATGTCTTATCCCCGCTTCCAAAAAAGGTTCGCCTATTAATATAAATCCATTCTTAAGATAAAAATCAACTGCGCTTTCCTGGGAATGTAGATATATTGTTTTTTCCAGAGGAAGAATCTCTTTCAGGAGTTCATTAACGACTATTCTGCCCAGACCCTTTCCCCTGTATTCCGGCAGTGTGGCAAACCTTTCCATTTTAATTCCCTTTTCTGTTTCCCTGTACCTTCCTGTAGAAACGGGTTTCCCATCTGCATAAACAACAACATAAGAAGCAATGTTTTCATTTTCGTCAATTTCCAGACGGGAATCAATTTTCTGTTCTTCAACAAAAACCTGAGTTCTAAGTCTGACGGCGGCGTTATAAACTTCCGAACCGGTGCCTTTGTGGTGTTTTACGATTATTTTCATTTGATTATTTTTTACGTTTAATAACTACTTGCCCGTATTTTTTAGCCACAGATTTCGCAGATTTTCACAGATTTTTTTCTGTGTAATCCGTGTAATCTGTGGCAATAAAGATTACCAGTCTGTGTTTTTAGCCACAGATTTCGCAGATTTTCACAGATTCTTTTCTGTGTAATCTGTGGCAAAATACTTATCGTTGAATCTACTAGCATTCCTTTTTACTTCTAAATGTTCAATGTCAAACGAACAACTTTTCAATAATATAATCGGAAACGAACATTCCTTCGGTGGTCAGTCTCATAAAAGTCCCGTCGTATAAGTACCATTCCGGGTTCATTTTATCAACTTCTGCTTTAAAAACGGAAAGGTTATCGGGAAACCTTTCGCCCAGCACGACCATATCAAGGCCTTTTGTGGTGCGGAGCCTGTTCATTACATACTCATTATATTGCTGATCTTCGTCAGAGGGTTCGCAATTCCTTGCTTTAATGAAATCATCAATATGGTTCATATACAGATCCGTATTACCCGGATTCGAGGATCGCTTATGGGGCATATATGAATGTGCCGAAGGCCCCAGTCCCAGGTATGGTTTACCGTACCAGTATTTGATATTGTGTTTCGACTCATAACCCGGAAAAGAAAAGTTTGAAATTTCGTATTGCCTTATCCCGTATTCCGAAAGAACTTCTCCTGTCATTTTGAACTGTCTGAAACATTCCTCATCACCAGGCATCACTATCTTATTTTCTCCCTGCAGGCGGCTCAGTACAGTGTTTTCGTGAGTTGTAAGCATGTAAGCAGATATATGTTTAACAGGTAAAGAAGCTGCTGTTGACAACTGCTTTTTCCAGCCATCAGATGTTAATCCGGGTATACCAAAAATAAGGTCAATGCTTATATTTTTTATTCCAGCGCAATCGAAGAATTCTACTGCTTTTATTGCCTGCCCTGCATTATGACGCCTTGAAAGAAATTTAAGGATTTCATCATCAAAAGACTGAACGCCAATGCTTATGCGGTTTACTCCTGCTCCGGCAATATTTTCTGCATATTTTTCATCAATGTCGTCCGGATTGCATTCCAGGGTTATTTCTGCGTTTTCATTAAAATGAAACTTATTTCTTACATGATTAATAATGCTGCTGATCTCATCTGTTGTTAACAGCGAAGGTGTTCCTCCGCCGAAATATAATGTGTCGATGGTCTGATCTTTCCATTCACCGCTGTAATGTTCAGTTTCTTTAAGCAGGGAGCTTATATAGGCTTTACTGTTAATGTTGGTATCAGAATAAAAATCGCAATATATACACCTTGTTTTGCAAAATGGAACGTGTATATAAAGGCCTGCCGACATTTTTCTTACTTTTACCGCGTGAAGTTACATTATTTACAGTTACGGTTAAAACTATATGCCTGGACAGTCCTTATCATTTATGGCTGTCTTACACCGGCATCTGCGCTGCCAAAAATAAAACTGTTCGTTATACCATATTTCGACAAGTTCGTTCATTTTGCGCTTTTTTTCGGTTTAGGAATTCTTCTTATTCGGCATCTTATCGAGATAAATCACTTTAAAACCCACAAAGCTGTTATTGTAGGATTTATATTTACTGTATTGTTAGCAATTGCAACTGAGGTACTGCAGAACCTTCTTCCTATTAACAGGGACAGTGATCTTATGGACCTTCTTGCA
>CAZEWB010000483.1:0-3719 GCA_964515655.1 uncultured Bacteroidales bacterium | reverse complement strand
TGAATTTTTTGAACTTTATCTTGCAGATGCTGAAACAGCACCAGCCGATATTGATGCACAGATAGATGCTCTTGCTGCTGAAATTGATGAAAAAGAAAATGCTGCACTTCAGGCATTTATTGCTTCACAGGAAGTTTTCTCAACAGATTACGGTTTTAAACTGGTTGAATAGTCTGTAAAGTCATATTTAAATAAGAAAGTGCAGGGATTCTCTGCGCTTTTTTTTGATTGAAACTGAACACATAACTCTTAAAGGATGTTTAAGTTATTCAAATTGATTTAATTAATAGTCTGGTAAAAAACTGTGTATTCATTAAAGTGTGGGAAGTTAGGAGCACGAAGCGGGAAGTTGAGGGGGCATGAGCCTGTGCATGGGATTTATAAATCCATACTCCCACCCACGACAAAAGCGACTTTGCGCTTCCAACTTCGTGCTTCCCACACTTTGTTAACAGATAGGAATTTAAGTGTTTTTTATCTCTTCTGAATGATATATATCACATGCTACTATAAAGGCAGTGAATCCCCAGAATAGAATAGACAGTTTATCAGTGTCCAGGAAGTTGTTGAGTATCCCGTGAGCATAATATGTGATCAGGCCGATCATTACGCCCAGCAGCAGTACTTTGATTTCTTTTCTGAGCGCCCTCCTGTATTGCTTTACTGCATAATATAGCGTAACGGAAACAAGTGCAAGCATCAGGAGCATACCGGGTATACCTGATTCTGCCAGAGGCCCAAGATATTCGCTGTGCGCATTACCTCTGTCTCCGGCATTGGTACTGATAATTGTTTTTTCGTACGACATCTGGAAAGGAGCGTACTGAAACATATATGTGCCGGGACCCCATCCGAATACAGGCTTTTCCTCAAACATCCTTATAGCACAATTCCATCTGTTAAGGCGTTCCAGATTAGATGCATCGGTTGTAATATTACTGATTGACTGCATTTGTTTGGCGAAGTCTGAAGAGGAGTCCTGGCGGTTCTTCTCTAGTTCCATTACAATATTCGACCAGAATAACGCAGTAATTGAAAAAATAAAAACAATGAAAATGGCAATATATTTGAATTTTATTCTGAAAGCCATGATAATAGCAAACAACAGCCCTATTGCCATGCTTATCCATGTTGCACGGGTATAACTGAAAATAATTGCAATAGTTATAATAATCAGAACAGCTAGAGCAATCAGTTTGACCCTGACAGAGTATTCTTTGAGAAAAAGGAATGATATAACCGTACTGAACATCATTGCAAGCGCAGCGCCATATGCAGTATGGTCGTTATAAAGCGGGTTAACGACAAAGTTTGCTGCTTCCTGATCGAAGAATCCGTATCCTGCCTGCCTGTTAAGAGTGTATCCTATTACAATAACCAAAGCTGCTGCATATAACCAGATTATTTTTCGGAACTCAGAAGGTTTTTTGAAAAAATATACAAAAAGGAAAAAGAAAGTCGTAGTGAACCAAAGTCGTGAAACAAGGAATTTAAAAGAGACAATTGGCATAGTGCTGGTCAGGGATGTAATAAAAATCCATATCAGCTGAAGGTAAATAATAATGGAAACAGGGTGCTTGAGTATCTTCATATCGAAGTTTCCCTCATAAAGAAGTTTTGCGATAAAAATTATAAGGATACCAAATAACAGAGGTTCTGTTGGTAGTGACAGGTTAACATCGAGGTTTGGTAAAAATTCGGAAAGCGGTAGTGACAACGGAACAAAGAAGGCAATTATATATACAAGCTTATCAAGTGCGAATACTGCAAGCATTATTAAGAGAACTGCAAGAGGTAAAAGAAGAAAAAAATAGTTTTCCTTATATAAATAATATGTGTTTATAAGAAGGAAACTTATAGTAATAATGTAGAACCAGACAATTTTTTTTGAAAAAATCTGTACCAATTTTTATACTTTTTTCCGTTGTGAGCTTTCAATAAAAGAGATCACAATCAGTGATAAAATCAGAGTAATCAATACTGTAACAGTCACAATTACCCAGCGGATAGGGAAAGCTTTTTTATCAGCAACAATGGGATTTGAAACGACCTGACAATATGATATATTTTTATTGTACTCAGTAAGGGATTTTTCGTAAACACCCTTATGAGCGATAAACTCTTTTCTTGCACTGGTGAGGAGTGAGTCGGTAGATTTGTAGTCGATTCCTTTTTCTTTCAGGTTTTCCAACAGTATAGTGTTTTGGGTACCGCTATTAGATAAACCCCATATCTGAGCCCTAACATCCAAAATGCCATATTCTTTATTCCAGGATTTCAAAATATTCGTTAAACTGTCAACTTCATGTTTTTTCGAAGTCATCTGACCGTATGAGATCTGAATCATTTCGTATTGTTTAGCCCTAAGCAACGAAGCAACCTTTTGATCGTAAAAATAAATTATGGAATCGGCCATTCTTTTTGCATATTCAGGATCCTGATCCATTACTGCAATTGAAACTGCTTCATATTCGGTTTTGTTTATCGATACTCTGTCATTGTATTTGTTCATGAAATAAGCGAAAAATCCCGGAGTGTTGCGTTTCAGTTTATAGTGTTCATCGAGTTTAAATGCATCAAGCATGTGCATTTTGATATCGTCTGAACGCATTGTCTGAAGCATCTGTTCGGTCTGAGACTCTTCGGAATATGCAAAAATATTGACCGGGTAGACTATCGCTTCGGATTTAAAAAGCGGGGTCATAACCCAGGATGACGAAACAAATATTCCCACCGCCAGCGAAACGGCAAAAATGATAATCAGGTGAAATTTCCATTTGCTGATGGTCTGGAAAAGCAGTTTGTTGCGGAAAAATTGTTCCATGATATCGAAATTTATGGTAAAACTAAAGGGTTTGTATTTGGGGATTCTGATGTTGAGGGTTGCAGGACTGTGTCTGATGATCTTTTTTTTTTCATTGTTTCAAGCACAATCAGCAACAGCATTGCAAAAATTAATGTAGCTGTAAAGGATACAACAACAATCAGCCATCGTATCGGGTAAACTTTTTTTTTCAGGTATTTCGGCCTGCGAAACAATGAATTTATGAGGAAGATCCTGCTCTGCATCGAGTTTGGATTCCACGTATTTGATCTTAAGCTGACCCAGTCTTTCTGTTTCGTAAACTACCTCGTTACGCAGGGATGAATAAATACCTCCGTATTTAGATAGTATATCCATTCTTTTCTGAATTTCTTCGACAGCAGAATGATTACCTTTTATAAGCGCTTCCGTATATGCCTGGTTAAGCACTTCGGCCTGTGATTCATATTCGAAAACCCCAAGGTTACGGAGACTTTTAAGTGAATCATGAAGCAAATCAAGGTGCTTTTGTGTTTCAAGATATTCTTTTTCAACAAGTTTGAAAGCTCTTATTGCCCTTATCTGCTGAATACGTGTAATAAGGCTGTCACCGTAGTCTGCTATTGCTGTAGCAATTTCGGCAGCGATTAATGGAACTTCATCAAGAACTGTTATCTTAATTGAATTGTACTCTGTACGGCGGATATTAACGTTGTCTTCGTACCATTTATAAAGCTCTGTGCGCGGGTAAGGTTCGTATTTATCAATACCATAATGATTCCGCAGGTCGAATTTTTCAATAACCCTGTTACGGATATCGTCAGATTTAAGGATCTGGAGGAATTGCTCAACTTCTTCTTCGGTACCAAACTTCAAAAGATCCTTTGAAGTGTATGTTCTCGACAGAAGCGCTTCA
>CAZEWB010000482.1:1028-3720 GCA_964515655.1 uncultured Bacteroidales bacterium | reverse complement strand
GTCAACTACAGCAAACTGATAACACCTCTTTTGAAAGCAATTCAGGACCAAAAGACTTTGATTGACCAGCAGCAAAAGCAGATGGATATTCTCATACAGAATAACAGTATGATGCAATCTGAGATAAATGATCTTAAAAAGGATCTGGTACAGAAATAAAACATCTTGATTCCTTACCTGAAATGGGGTTTATTTTAACATTTTGTTAATGGTTTATGGGTTGGGCGGCTGGTTTGGTTGAAGGTCAATGGTCTTTAGTCAAAGCCTCAACCAATAACCCATTGACTAAACCAGCTGCTCAACCCTTCAACCTATTACCTGATAAAACCTATCGATGGGAAATTTATTCCGTTTACAGTATACTTTGAGATTTCACTGAAATTCTTTACTTTTACATTTACTTAAACAAGTAAATAATTTTTAAAAAACCAATTTATATGAAAAAGTTTGTTGTGATTTTTTTATTCCTGATACTTTCAGGAGTTGTTGTTGCGCAGTCGCCCGATCTGTTCCGGTATCAGGCAGTAGTTCGTGATGGTTCGGGTAATGTTCTGGCGAATCAGTCGGTTGGCATACAGATCACAGTCATACAGGGGATACTTCCTGGTACTCCTGTGTATCAGGAGACATTTTCGCAGGGCACAAACGGGTTCGGATTGGTAAATATTGCTGTTGGAAGCGGTAATGTTCAGTCAGGAAATTTTACGACAATTGACTGGGCGAATGGACCGTATTATCTGAATGTAGCTATTGATCCTGCAGGAGGAACCACATACACCGATATGGGAACTGTGCAGTTACTGAGTGTGCCGTATGCCCTGCATGCAAAAACTTCCGCGGATGCATTCAGCGGGAATTACAGCGACCTGACAGGAGTTCCTACAGATGTCAGTACATTTAACAACGATGCAGGTTATATTACAAATCCCGACGATGCTGATGCAGACCCTACCAATGAAATACAGAGTCTGAACATTGCAGGTAACAACCTTTCTATTTCAGGAGGAAATACCGTAACCCTTCCGCAGAGTTCGTATACTGCCGGCTCTGGAATTAACATCACCGGAAACGCAATTTCTAACACAGCCCCTGATCAGACCGTTGCAATAACAGGAAACGGAGCAACGACTGTTTCCGGGACATATCCAAGTTTTACAATTAGCAGTACTGACAATAATACCACATATTCTGCAGGCAGCGGATTAAGTCTTACCGGAACAACATTTATCAACACTGCGCCCGATCAGACAGTATCTTTAACCGGATCTGGCGCAACAACTGTAAGCGGAACTTATCCAGGTTTCACGATAAGCAGTATAAACACTACATATACAGCCGGAACTGGATTGAACCTGAGTGGCACGGTATTCAACGCACAGACGACAAATGCTCTGTGGAATGCAAATCAGTTGCAGAGCGTTGCCGTAAATTCAGTGGCGCCATTGAACGGACAGGTTTTAAAATTTAACGGAACGAACTGGGCTCCGGCTGCCGATATTAACACAACTTATACTGCAGGTGCAGGTCTTATTCTTACAGGGAATCAGTTTTCTGCACAGTTCGGAACAATAGCCGGAACAATTTCTGAAGGTAATCATGGTCATACCGGACTTGGAACCCCCGCCGGTGTTGACGGCAATATTCAGTTTAATAACAGCGGGGCATTCGGGGCCAACAACGGACTTGTGTGGGATAATGCAAATGAAAGGATGGGCATAGGGCTTAATAATCCTGCAGGAAGGCTCGTTGTTCAGAGAAGCGCAACGGCCCCGCTTGACGAACCTCTTTTCGAAGTAAAGGATGATAACGGACAGTCAGTTTTTGTTGTTTATAAAGACAGCGTCAGAATTTATTTTGATGACGATGCTTCCAAATCAAACAAGGGAACCTTTGCCGTGAGCGGAAGAAACACAGCAAAAGCATTCACCCATAATTATCTGCTTGTTCGTCCTGATAGTACCCGTATATATACCGGAGACTCCCTTAGCGGATTCGGAGTGGAAAATGTAGGCGCTTCAAGTCAGAGTTATATGCTACTTACTCCCCGGAATTATTTCATAGGACACGAAGCGGGTAAAAAGATTAATACAGGACGCTTTAACTCTTTTATCGGATACCAGTCCGGCGCAAATATGCAGGGTGGTAATTACAATCTGTTCATCGGTTACAGGTCCGGTTCTGCGAGCAATGGTATAAACTACTGTACTATGCTTGGATATGAAGCGGGAGAGAATAATACAAGCAGCGACAATACTTTTATCGGTTATATGGCCGGAAACCTGCATGAAACAGGAGGCGGAAACGTATATATAGGCAGCAAGGCCGGACAAAATGATACGTATGGAGCTCAGAATATTTTTGTCGGTGAGAACGCGGGTGTAAGCAATAATACAGGTTCTCAGAATATTTTTATGGGTTATTCATCCGGTTACAGTAATACAAACGGTAACTGTAATGTAATGCTCGGTACACAATGCGGCATGAATAACACATTGGGTAACTTTAATACATTTGTGGGATATAAATGCGGAAGATCCAACACCGATGGTATCAGCAATGTTTTTTTAGGCTACCAGTCAGGAAACAGCAATACTACCGGACAAAGCAATGTCTTTATCGGGAATAATGCAGGCTTTAACAATATTGTTGGTGTTGTAAATGCCTGCATTATTCCCGATAAGGACAGTGCTTT
>CAZEWB010000482.1:0-1018 GCA_964515655.1 uncultured Bacteroidales bacterium | reverse complement strand
GTGTTGGGTGTGTTTGGTTTTTGGGGTCAATGCAGGATATTTAAATACATCAGGAACCAATAATATTTTTATAGGTTATCAGTGTGGTTATCGTAATTCTATAGCCAGCGGAAATATTTTCATGGGGCGTCAGACCGGATATAACAACACTACGGGATGGGGTAATGTTTATCTTGGAAATTATGCCGGTTTTTCGAATGTCATAGGAGAAAATAATGTGTTTCTTGGATATAATGCCGGGATGAGTTCTCTGGGAAATAATAATGTATTGCTTGGAAATGCAGCTAATTCTAATAATATCAATGGCATAAACAATGTTACCATTGGCGCATTTGCAGGTTACTGGTCGGAAGGGAGTAACAATGTCTTCATTGGAAATAACGCAGGAAATAGTGAAACCGGTTCAAATCAGTTATACATTGAAAACACATCAAATATTACTACCCCGCTTATCAATGGCGATTTTTTTAATAACCGTCTTGCTGTTAATTGCAAAGCTCTTTTATATCCTTTACAGGTCGGAACTGATGCTACAAACGGCAACGGTGCATTCTTAACAGATGGAGGTACCTGGACTAATGGTTCTTCACGTTCATTTAAAGAACGTTTTACGGACATCAATGCGCAGGAAGTTTTGGATAAAATCGAAAACATGGAACTCAAAGGCTGGTTCTATAAAGGCACGCAGGAATACCATATTGGACCTTTTGCCGAAGATTTCTATCAGGCATTTGGTACAGGTGTTCTGGATGTAAAGGAAGACCTTGGCCGTTATCTCTCAGCAAGCGATGTTGCCGGTATTTCTATCGTGGCAATTCAGGAACTGATAAAACAAAACAAGGATCAAAATAAAAAGGCTCTTGAAATAAATCAGTTAATTGATGATAATGCAAAACTTAAAAAGCAGGTGGATGAATTAAGTGCAACTGTTCAAACCCTTAATTCAAGGATCGAGAAAATAGAGAATCAGGGAAAATAATCGTTGTTAAGAGATACTTAATAAAAAAGGGTAATTCAA
>CAZEWB010000481.1:0-3728 GCA_964515655.1 uncultured Bacteroidales bacterium | reverse complement strand
TGTGTTGGGTGTGTTTGGTTTTGGTTTTGAGAACCGGCACGACCATATCCCTTTTTCCTTTCGTTTAAGATCAGTGCAGGCAGAAGTTTCTATAAGATTCTGTTCCTTATCGAAAAAAAGCACCTGCACTCTTCCGGCAGGCGGTGACCATAGTTTGAATTCAACAGCATCACCTTTTAAAACAGCACCAAAACCATCTTCTCCGGAAGCATTAAAATACTCAAAGAGCCTGCTGCCGGGCCTTGTATCCTGACAGATATCAGTGATCTCGTTATTTACCTTTATAAAAAGATTG
This sequence comes from uncultured Bacteroidales bacterium, assembly GCA_964515655.1. GTDB lineage: Bacteria > Bacteroidota > Bacteroidia > Bacteroidales > GWA2-32-17. The sequence continues at coordinate 3,433 of CAZEWB010000481.1, read as the reverse complement.
AAGTTGGGATTCAGGGAAAAGTGGTTTATAACTAGTTTCCCGTTGTACATTTTAACGGGGATATTGAAAAGGAAGCGGGAATTTATTTTGCATGACTCATCAACCGGGCCGAAATAATTCCACTCGTGCAGTTCTACATTTGTTGGAATCTTTTCGCCGGCGGGAAATAATTCCGCTTCGCCGAAATCATTTATAAGAGCATAACTGATGAACTTTTTCCCGTTACGCTTATACAGATCATATTCTCCAAGATGGCTGTGGTTATGAACCGGCTTCTGAAGACAGTGGTCGTATATGTTTTTTAAGACGGACATATTAAAATTCGTTATTCAGTATTTGTTCAACAATTTTCAGTAATGTATTCAGATCTTTTGCCGCTCTGAAAACACTTTCCATTTTAATTTTATGATATTCATGGGCAATAAAATTTCTAAATGATTTAGGAATGTGCCAGGGATAAGGATATTTATTTAAAATTGAATTGTCAATATTGCGAATCGCCTCGCCAATAATAATAAACTGATATAAAACGGCATTCTGACCTTTGATATCTACAAGAAAATCTTTTTCCGTTTGGTTTCGAACGAAAGAATTAATAAGTATAATAGCATCCTTAATATGCTCTATCCTGATTCTCTGATTTATTTTATTCATAAATCAATATTAGATCGTTTTTAGCTGTTTCCCATGCAAAAGGACTGATGCATCCTTCCTCAACCAGATCAATTTTAATACTTAATTGCTTCTCTAATAAATAAGATATATCTGCATAATCAAAAAGGCTGATCTTATCCGCTTTTTTAAACCGAACCATTAAATCAATATCACTATTTGCATTGTAATCGTTTCTGGCAAAAGAGCCAAATACCCAAACCTTGTCTGCCCTTCCGTCTTTTTTAAAAAATTTCTTTATTTTTTGAATAATTCTCCCTTTATCAGGTTTATCAGGTTTTTTATATTGTATTTTATTTTCCGCAACATGAAGGGCTTTTAATGCTATGTCTTCGTCTGCGACTTCATAAACTATTTTGTCGGAAAGCCATTCAACTAATAAATCACCTTCCTTTACTTTAAAGTACTTTGCAAGTTTTACGACCTGTTTTCGTGTTGCTTTTCGTTGTCCCCGCTCTATTCTACTAAGTATTGCCTGGTCAATGTCAAGATATGCAGCAACAATCCGAAGCGGAAGTTTCTTTTCTTCTCTTAATTTTCTTATTGTATCTCCTAAACTATCCATTTTGTTAAAAAGTGTTTTGACATATTTTGGCAAAAATACAAAATTATATCGATTTGTTACAAAAAAAAGTATTAAAAGCTTTCAAGATTTTATTATTGTCATGTGGGTCGGCTTGAGTGTCGGTATTTTTTTTTTTCAGTCAGTCGTTAAACCGAATGGTAAGCAACAAGAGAAAATTGAATACTTCAACGAAGGATGGCCTTATTTTATTAGCACTAACTTGGTTGTTTGCGAGCACTTACTTGTTTTAAGTGTACAAAAATAAATACCATTGTTTAGATTTTCACTGTTTATCATATAGGTATAAACACCTGATGATTGTGATTTGTTTACAAGGTCAGAGATTAAATTTCCTGTTACATCATATATAGCGAGATGTACATTATCTGATTCAGATAAATAGTACTTTATAGAAGTTGTTGCTGAAAATGGATTAGGATAGCAGGGAAAAAGAACAGTATTGCCGATGTCAGAACTTACTTCCGGGACATTAACCGACTCGTTAAATACATATTCCATCGCATAATCCATAAATGCCTTTGCATCATCAAAGCGCATGTACCAGAGCGGAAAACTAAGTACAATCAATTTATAATCATTGCCCGGATATTCATAACCAACCGGCAGGCCTTTCATGTTGCCCTGCGCAGTTGTTGAGTCATATTGAGTATCGTAAGAATAAATACTATTTGCATCACTTCGTTTATATATCGATTCTACATAATCCATGTGATGATCATAAGCAACAGGTGTTTTCAGGGTATCAATTTCAATAGAAGGATATCCCGCAGAAAGTGAGAGTGCATTATAAAAGAAGGATGTTGGGCTTCTGTACATACTGTCACAATGCAGAATATCATAATTGAAACTGCCCGGCAGATATTTTTTTGCAAGTACAAGATTATGCTCGGTAGTCAAACAAAAGCGTCCCGCAATAAACAGCATATTACCTCCGGACGTCAAATATTTTTCTATTTCTTTTTGCATAAGGTAAAACTTCGATGAAGCGGTATATCTATCAGTGTGCCATACAACTGTACTATATTTTCCAAGTTCTGAAAGGCTTATTGAACCGGAACTTATTACATCATACTGATTGGGATGGTATGCATACAGGAGTGAATCATAAAAATTATCTACAACAGAATCTTCCGGGCTTAAATATTCATTTTGTGTATCATCTACAATAAGAATACCCTGATTCAAGGGTAGAACCATTGCTGAATCATAATTGAATATTTCACCTTCAGCCAGCATATCGTCGATAGTCACAACTGCATAAAAGTAATCAGTTAATGGGGTTGGTGTCGGGTCAATATAAATAGTATCATTAATATCTATTGTTGAACTATTTAATCTTGTGTATCCACTTGAAGGATACAATGATTTGTATAAATTATAACCTACGACACTACTCTCTTTGCTTTTGTTCCAGATTACTTTTATATCACTTCCGGACTGAAATGCATTTAAATTTGTCACTTCGGGATGTAAAAACTCCTGAAGAAGCATACCACATGCTACTTTTGTAATTTCAGCACAATAAGGCATGTTACAATTTTCTATCGTGTCAGCATTTGTATGCCAAAAATCACTAAACTCAAATTCCTGTAAAAAAACAGTTTGAAAACCATGATTGTAGAACGCATAACTATCAGAACCAGCTATCCACTGTGTACTTTCATTTACCAAAAGAGTTGTATAATTCAATGATATATACCTTGCAAGAGCAGTTACCCATGATGAGTTATCATACTTTTGCAAATTAATTGTCCATTGTCCGGGTGTAGGTGCGTTTGAAATCATATCACAGTTTACCATCATACGAATATCCTGATTTGCAGAATCGGCCTTATTTGCATAGTATTCGCTTCCGGACATAGCAAGCTCCTCAAAAGCAAATGTAAGAAAGCGAATACTTGATGGTGACTGGAAATTTCTTTTTTTCAAAACACGTGCTATTTCTATCGTTGCTGCTACTCCGCTTGCATTATCATCGGCTCCTGGTGATAATAGCATTGAATTAAAACCGGAATTGCAATCATGATGTCCTCCGATAATATAATAAACATCAGGAGTTGTTGTTCCGTCAAGCGTTGCATCAACATTATACTGCATTGTAGTGTCATTGTAAAAAACAACTAAAAATGAATCTAAGAAGGCATTATTACAACCAAACCAAACACACCCAACACA